>JAHEDM010000033.1 GCA_024641205.1 Actinomycetes bacterium | reverse complement strand
ACGTTGGACAACCAACCGCCGGAACCCTGGCGTCGAGCTGGCCCGGAGACGACGCGATGATCGCCCGCTACGTCGACGATCAGGCCGTCAAGCGAACCAAGGCAGTGAAGCAGACCCTCGCCGCCCGCGGAATCACCCCGGAGGTGGTCGCCAGAGAGAGCGACACTCCAGCCTCGACAATTCTGGAACTGGTAGCCGAACTCGAAGCTGAGGTACTCCTCATCGGAACCCATGGACGGGGTCGATTCGAAGGTCTGCTCGGTTCAACCGGAACCAAGCTGGCCCGACTGGCGCCCTGCACCGTGATCCTGGTTCGGTAGCCGGCAACGTCAACATCGAGGTTCTGGCTGGAAGCCGGGAGCGAAGTGGTCTGGCCACTCGAGGTTCGGGATTCAGGCGGAGTCGGCCAGCAGGTACCGGTGCCAGGTCGGATCGACGGGGAATCCCGTGCTGGCGACCACCCAATCGTGACGGCGCGGCACTTGTGGATGCCTGGCCAGCTGCATTGATGTTTCGACCAGGTGGTGATCCGCCTTACGAACGTTGCACTCCCGACAACAAGCAACGACGTTCTCCCAGGTATGCACGCCGCCTTTTGAACGGGGTACCACGTGGTCGAGGCATTCGGCTACAGCTCCGCAGTACTGGCAGCGGTTGCCGTCTCGAGCGAACACTGCCGTCCGCGTGAGGGGAATCCTTCGCAGGTATGGAACCCGGACGAACCGGCGAAGCTTCACTACCGAAGGAACCGAGATGGAGACCCGTTCTGCCCTCCAGACGGTGTCCTGCGCCTCGACGACGTCCGCCTTGTCGCTGAAGACCAGCACAACCGCCCGCCGCAGTGACACGACGGAAAGCGGTTCGTACGTAGTGTTCAAAACCAGGGCCTTGGCCAAAACGCTGCTCCCCTCGGGAAGGCCGCCAGGTTACTAGCAGCTGAGGTTCAACGGGTGGAGATCCATCCCTCCCCCACCACGCAGCGTGAAGGTCCTTGACACAGCTGGTGGCCGTCACCAAACTCGACCCATGCGGGTGATTGGCTACGTACGAGATGCTCCTGGCCCCGATTCCGGCGATTCGGTGTTCGTCCAATCGGAGCATATTCGGCGCTGGGTTGCCCACAATAGGGTTCAACTGGTTGCCGTTTGCCAGGACACACTCGGATCCGATGCTACCGATGATCGCGACGGTTACCGTGCCCTGCTCGGCATCATCTCGGCGGGACATGTCGACACGGTCCTGATCCCGGAGCTGTCGGTCCTGTCGGCCGATGTCATGGTCCAGGAGATCATGCTGCAAGATCTCCGGGTCCGGGGCGTCAGCGTGGTCAGCACCAAAGAAGCAGACCTGCCGGCTCTGTCGGATCCGGCCACCGACCCCGGCCGCCTGTTGATCAGAGATGTCTTGAGCAAACAACAGGCGTATCGAGGCCGCTTTTCTGATGTCGCCGACATTGGCGTTGAGGCCGACCCGGACCGCGATGTCCTCGTCGAGCTGATCCCGTTCACCGACGAGGCACCAGCCCGGGCATCCTGACGAAGGACTTCTTGGGAATCCGCCCGCTTCTGGGTCACGGAAGGCAACCGGGTATCAGGTCGATGCTCGTTCTTCGTTTCTCGTTCTTCGCTCTGGCTTGGCCGCCTACATTTGAACGGCTTCGAACCAGGGGAACGCTCAACTCAAGACTGCAATGCAGCCCAGACCGCTTGCGCGAATGCAAACGGGTTGCCGGCCGCCAGCACAGAAGCCCCCACCCGGACCAGCCCGTCGACTCCCTCCAGATACACGGTCAAAGCCGGAAATGCATCGGAATGTTCGATGCCACGTAAACCGACCGGCGGTGCTTCTGGATCAACCAGCTCACCGACTGCGGCAACGATGGCTTCGTGCAGCCCCTGTTCGGTCCGGCGACCCCGACGCGCCGCCGTGCGTCCCCCGGCTGCTACCACCGATACCTCCACTCCCGCCACCGTCTCGGTGACGGTGACCGCCTCAATCGCCGGCCCACCCGGCACCGGAAGCTGGGCCATCGCTGGCTCGCCCACGACGTGCGCGGGCCCTGGGGTGGGCCCAGGACTGGAGGCAGGTCGCCGGGGTTCTCCCGGCGGACCCGGAGGTAGCTCGGGTCCAGGTGCACGCCGATCCGGCGCGACGCGCGACCGGAGACCATACGCCTCGAGTAGACGTTGCACCGCGTCGGCGACAACGCCGCGATCGGCATCTCGGGCAAGTTGGACCCGGATGCCAAGCGGCCCATCGTCGACGAGATCAACCTCAGACCGCTCGACCCCGTCTATGGCAGACAGGGCCTTGCGCAAGTCATCCTTCACTCGGTCCTCCGCTGTCGCTTCCGCCATTGGAGGTAGCCGACCAGATCCTCCCCCGTTGCTGCTCTCGTTTCCGTTCCGTACGCGGTCGCAACTCGCCACGCCGCATAGTCAGGCTCGACGCGAGGAACGAACGGAAAAGTACGCCACCACCCATCGGGTGACACCGCAATCAGAACACGAACAACCTCAGGCCAAAGCCCGGGATGCCGCGCGACCTCCCCAAGTGCCCAGCGCACGCGCCTCCTCTCGCCCAACGCACTCCTGATTATATGGGATGGGGCCGGAGTGCAAAGGCGAAGCTCTGATAGGCTTGCCTCGATCCCGTCGAGGAGGCCGATCCTTTGAGTGTCTCTACCCCAGCTGCCGACCGCATTCAGTGGTTCTCCGAGCGCTTCGAAGCCATCGTCTCGAACATCGAGCAGGTCATTCAAGGCAAACGAGAGGTGATCGAACTCCTCACGATGTGTTTGGTCTCCCAGGGCCACGTGCTGATCGAAGACGTCCCCGGGGTTGGCAAGACGTTGCTCGCCAAGTCCCTGGCCAGGTCAATCGACTGCAGTTTCAATCGGGTCCAATTCACCCCGGACCTGCTGCCGTCCGACATCACCGGCGTTTCTATCTGGGATCGACAGAAGAGCGATTTCGTATTCAAGCCGGGTGCCATCTTCGCCAACATCGTCTTGGGGGACGAAATCAATCGAGCCAGCCCCAAGACCCAGGCTGCACTCCTCGAAGCAATGGAGGAACGCCAGGTGACGGTCGACGGCACCACCCGACCATTGCCGCCGCCGTTCATGGTCGGGGCCACCCAGAATCCACTGGAGCACGAGGGGACCTACCCACTCCCGGAGTCTCAACTCGACCGCTTCATGATGAAGCTGGTTGTTGGGTATCCGGTCCGCAACAAAGAACTGGAGATTCTCGAAGCGCATGGGATTCGCTCGACTTTTGAGAATCTCAAACCGGTTGTGACCGGAGAGCAGGTCCTCGAGATGGCAGAGGTCGCCAATCATGTGCATGTGGCACCCTCCATCCGGGGCTACATCGTCGACCTCGTCGAGGCAACGAGACGCCACGGTGAACTCATGCTGGGTGCTTCACCGCGGGCGGCCCTCCATCTCCAGCGGGTCACGAGAGTGCGAGCGGCGGTCAACGGGCGCGAATACGTGACCCCAGACGACATCAAGGCGGTGGCAGGAACCGTGCTCGAGCACCGTATGGCCATGCGTCCCGAAGCACATATGCGGGGCGCCACGATCAGCGATGTGCTCGACACCGTACTGCATCACCTTCGAGTGCCCGGGACCAGGGCAACCAGCTAATGCTCACCGACCGAGGCTGGGCAGCGTTGGGAGCGAGCCTGGCGCTCTTCGTCCTCTGGATAGCCCTCGGCGAACCCGAGCTGTTGAGTGTCGGCCTGCTGCTGGCCGTGGCAACCATCGTCGCCTTCGTGTTCGTCCGGCACTCCAATCCATCGGTCTCCGTCACCAGGCGCCTTTCCCCCAATCTGGTCCACGAGGGAGAACAGACGGTTGTCGAAGCAGCACTCACCAATATCGGAAACCGGCGGGTGTGGAACCTCACCGCTGAAGATGAGGTCGCGGGTCTCGGTTCGGCCCGTTTCGCGGCCGCCCGATTGGCGCCTGACGAGACTGCCACCGCCACATACCAGATCTTGTGCAAACCGCGCGGCATCTACGACGTGGGCCCCCTTCGAGTTTCCGTGACCGACCCGCTGCGTCTGGCCGACCGAAGTCAACTCGCCGGTCAAAATGATCGCCTGATCGTCTACCCGTTGGTTGAACAGTTGACCGGCCTGCCGGTGCTGCGCGGATTGGATCCATCGATGTATGCCTCACAACCCGAGTTCAGCCACCGGGGCGGCGAAGATTTCTACACACTCCGCGAGTACCAGACGGGGGATGATCTGCGCCGGGTGCATTGGCCATCCACTGCCAAGCGCGATGAACTGATGATCCGACAACTCGAGACACCGTGGCAGTCTCGAGCGCTGGTCTTCTTTGATTCTCGCGGTTCCAGCTTCGACGGCACGGACGCCTTCGAGAAGGCGGTGAGTGGCGCCGCTTCTGTAGTTCGCCATCTGATGGCCTCAGGATTCGACGCCGACCTGTGGGCAGGCGGGGCGGCCATCAGCAGTGCGGAGCCCGGCTCCTACGCCAGGTCGATGGAAGCTCTGGCGGGTGTCCAACCCTCAAATGGCCTTGACCTGCGGGCTGCCGCCCTTCGGCTCCAACGGGGTGGCCGGGGCGGTGCACTGGTCATGGTGACCGGCACACCGGACAGTGAGCTGCTCGCAGTCGGTCAACTCCTCACCAAAAACTTCGCGTCGACACTCCTCATGTCGGTGGCGCAGCTGACTTCGGCCGCCGTTGCCGGATTCCAACGGGGGGGCACCCTCACCATGGCGATCAAACCAGAGGAAAGCTGGGCCGGCGCCTGGCTCAATGTAACGAAGGCACCATGGCCTACCGTTTCAGCTGGGTAGCCGGCTCGGCGGCAATCCTGCTGGCGCTCCTGCGGATGGAGCGGTTGCTCAGGCCGATCGAGGAGGGACCGCCCTGGCAATTGGCGTTGCTGGCCGGAGCACTGCTGGGAGCGGTGATCACCTGGACGGCGGTCTCGTACCGGGTCGGCCGCCTGGGAACCGCCCTGCTCAATCTGGGCGGCCTGGTGTTAGCCGCCTTCCGGTTGGGGGCGGCCGACACTCTTGTGCTCGGGTTCCTGCCTTCGGGGGATACTTTCTCGACTTTGATCACCGAGTTGGCATTCGCCACGGATACCATCCGATTTGGCGCGGCGCCGGTGTTTCCGGCCGCAGGTTTGATACTCATCCTGACGGTGATCTTCTGGTTGTTGGGCGCCTTGCTCGCGTGGGGTTTGCTTTCGAACCACCCCACCCTGGGGCTACTCCCTCCCCTCCTGTTCTATTTGCAGGTCGCCACGATCGACCGGATACCACCCTCGATCGGCTGGACAACGGCTTTTCTGGCTGTAGCAGCGATTGCCCTGCTGGCGGTAGCTCTCGACGAACGCAGCTTGACGGCCGGCCGTTTGCGCGGGCGATCCGCACCCGGCCATGTCCCGATGAGCACTCCGCTCTTTCCAACAATCTTCGTATCCATCGCAGTGGTGGTAGCGGTGATCGGATCCAATGCCGCCGCCGGTCTGGTCCCGGCCAGTGGCTTCCTCAACTGGCGAGCCCAGACGGGATTGGGAGGTGGGATATTCAGTGGTGTGTCTTTCAACTTGTTCGCCGGCATCACGCAAACCGACCTCGTCTCCCGCAGCGAAGAGCCGGTATTCATCGCCACAGTCGAAGGCGCCGATGTCCCGGATGACCTGTACTGGAAGCTTTACACGCTCGAGGAATTCGACGGGGAGAACTGGTTCCCGGGCAGGCTGAACAACCGAGTTCCGCGCGACAATGAGGCTTGGGAGGATCCCGAACACCAGTTCAAGGGGGAGACCGCCGCGATCATCCAGACGATCACCATCTCAGCCCTCCGCATGAACGCCCTTCCCACCTTGCACGCAGCTGCATGGATCACCTCCGATTCCGCGCTGCTCAACCAGAGCTTCCGGGTGCGCGCCGACGCCTCGATCCCCTTCGATCTGAGAACCTGGGAGGGGCTCACCTACCAGGTCGGATCGAACGTTCCCGTTCCGGATCTCGGGGTGCTGGCCAGCCAGCCGGGCCAGCGTGACCGTTTGTCACCCATCTTCCAGGAAGCTGCGGACCGGGGTGTCTTCACCGACCAACCCAAGACGCCCCCGGCTGCGGGGCTGGTTCGCCCGGCGGACATCAGCGAATATCTCGACCTGCCCGGCGAGTTCGATCCGACCCTCGGCACGAAAGCCACCGAATTGACTCAGGACGGTGTGACGGCCTTCGAGAAAGCCCTCCTGCTGGAAGCCTGGTTCCGAGATCCAAACGAGTTCGCCTACTCGATCGATATCGATCCGGGTCATTCGGCCCGCGACCTCGCCGACTGGATTCTCGATGAGGACAGCCCGAACTATCGGACCGGGTACTGCGAACAGTTCGCAACAGCCATGGCGGCGATGGCCCGTTCGCTCTCCATCCCCAGCCGGGTGGTTCTCGGTTTCACACCCGGGGAACGGTTAGCGGACGGCAGCATCCTAGTTAGGGGCAAGAACGCCCACGCTTGGGTGGAGCTCTGGATGAACGGACAGGGATGGGTCCGGTTCGATCCCACCCCGCGCGGCGACCAGGTCAACCCGTCGGCCAACGCAGGCACGGTCGGGGTGGGCTTCGACGCCCGCAACTTCATCCCCGAGCCGGATGAACTGACCGATCCGACCGATCCAGGAGCTCCAGGACAACCGGTCAATCCGAACGGTCCCGACTTCGAAGATGTCCCGATCCCCCTCGGTCCCGACGGTCTCCCGTCGGAAACCTCAAACGCGATTCGTCTTTCGCCTTTCCAGGTCGTCCTGGCTGCGCTTGCCCTCGTAACTGGAAGCATTCCACTTGCCAAGTGGATACGGAGGCGACGGAGGTTGAAGGGTCTGAAGGAAGGAGACATCACCGGCGCCTGGGAAGAAATCGTTGACCGGCTCGCTGATCTCGGTCGTCCTCCCACCCCCGACCAGACGCACGCTGAAGTTGCCACTTCCTTGCACCGCTCTCTCACCCCTCTGGCCCGGAACGTGAGCGAAGCCGTCTTCGGTCCGGACCGACCGCTGGCACCGGTCAAAGTCGAGCAAGCGGCCAGATCATTTGACGAGACAGAGGAATACCTTCGAGAAATCTACCGGCCTTTCGACCGGATCCTTTCCTGGTTGCGATTGCGTTCGCTCAAGTGGTGGGACCGCGACTGAGAACCTCAGCGAGCTGTCGGGATGGGTTGAAGTGTTCTTGAATTGGTGGGCATCGGGTACTTGGCACCTCGTGCCGCCACCTCAATTGCCGGATCCAAAGGAGAGATCCGCGTCGCCTATCCGCTGAGCCCAAAAGCGGCTCAACCCCCGGCAGCTTCGGCCGCTTCAGAGACGACGTCGTCTTCGACCCGCCTGAGAATCTCCAGGAACGAGTCTCGATCGAGCTCGAAACGAGTGACGTCCTCTTCGACCGCCCTGGTGATGCTATCGATGGCCACAAAGAAGGCGAGCTGCCCGTCGCGGAGAGCGTCGAGCAGCTCCTCATCTCCGGATGCAACTCGAAAAATCGTTTGGCCGTCCGTGACCAGTTTCACTTCGGAGAGGTGGGAATCCATCTCGGCGTTCCGCCGCAGATAGTCCCACGCTCGCCGCACTCGCTGGACGGACATGCCGTTGTCGAGCAGGCTCCTGACGACTCGTAGCGCCACCAAATCGCGGAACGAGTACAGCCGCCGAACGCCGGGCCGACCGCCTGTTCCCTGGATTGATGGCCGCACAAGATCGACCCGGTCCCAATATCTAAGCTGATGCTGTGTGCAGCCCGTCAGTTGTGACGCCTGCTGCGCGCTGAACCCGTCGTCCAAACCTCACTCCCCACAGTCTTTCAGGGCGGCCTCTGGGAGTCCTCGTCAGCCGCAATTCTGCCGTTTTGGAAGGTCATGACCGCCCGCCTCCGGGTTCCCCGAGTCATGTACCGAACCGTTGAGGGAGCCACTCTAGCTCGCTGAACCGGTCAGCGGCGAAACCCTCTCCAGCCCTTGAGTTTCCTCATCCAATTGCCCATCGGGCCGCCCCCGGAAAGACCGATGGGAGCCTTGCCGGCGCGCCGCCGGAGCACCTGTACCAGGGCGGTTCCAGACACGACCATCAGCACGAATCCCGCCAACGCCACGTATTCGTTGATCGTAAAGGTTGCGAGGATGAGCCCGATCCCGATGACCAGGCCGGCGATGGCGAGGTAGAGATTGCGGGGCGAGGCGGCCGAACGCTCGATGCTGCGCACCGTGTGGGCAAGGTCAGGATCTTCTTCGTAGAACCTGTCCTCAATCTCCTTGAGTATGCGCTGTTCTCTATCGTCCAGTGGCATCGGCGTCTCCCGCTTGGCCGCAACTTCACGACCGTGACAATATTATACGTGTGACCGTTTTGTTGGAAGGGGGAAGGCGCGCTCAGATCAGATATCCCCATCGGCGTCTTCGACCAGCCTGGCCGGCCGAATCGATGCCGTACCGAAACGCATCCGAACCTCGTCTACGGCTCCGGCCAGATCGTCCCACTTAACCGGTCGATCCACAGCCAGCTGGCGAGGCGCGGAGCCCGAAGTCAGGCCGGTCATGCCAAGCCCGACCAGACGGATCGGCTTGGCTTCGATGTCGAGATTCCGAAGCAGGTCCCGAGCCCCCCGGTACAGATCTCTCGCAACGTCTGTAGCTGTCCCCAACGTCACCGACCGGGTGACCGTGGTGAAGTCGGCAAAGCGAATCTTGGCGGTCAGGGTCCGGCCCGCCAGGCCTGCGGATCGGAGACGTCCGGCCAGCCGATCGGCTTGCCTGAGCAACTCGCCTTCAACTGCTTCCCGTCCCCTCAAATCACGCTCGTAGGTCTCCTCGACCGAAATGGATTTGGCGGCCGATTCAGGGACGACCGGTCGGTGATCTCTGCCCCAGGCGAGCTCATGGAGATGACTGCCCGCCGCTTGGCCCAGATGCTTCCTGAGCGTGGCCGGTGGGACCTCGGCGAGATCCCCGACCGTGTGCACACCGAGTCGCTCCAACGCAGCATGAGTGGCTTCACCGACTCCCCACAAAGCCCGAACCGGCAGCGGATGCAGGAATTCCAGCGCTGCTCCGGCCGGCACGTGCCGAAGGCCGTCCGGCTTGGCCGACTCGGAAGCAAGCTTGGCGAGAAATTTATTCGACGCTATCCCGACCGAAGCCGGGAGGTCGAGTTCTGTTCGAAGCCGCCCCCGAATCTCTTCTCCGATTGCCACGGAGTTCGGGTAGTGGTGACGAAGGCCGGCTACGTCGAGAAAGGCTTCATCGAGCGATAGACCCTCGACCAGGGGGCTGAAGGAGCGAAAAACCGCGAAGACCTGTTCAGAGGCGGCCCGGTATTTGCGGTGATCCGGCGGAAGGACGACCGCGGCGGGGCAGAGACGCCGGGCATGGACCATGGGCATGGCGGAGTTGATCCCAAACGTGCGGGCTTCGTACGAGGCCGCTGCCACGACACCCCGTCCTCCTGTACCGCCCACGACGACGGGGCGCCCACGCAGATCCGGGCTCTCCCTGCGTTCGACCTCAACGAAGAAGGCATCCATGTCAACGTGCAGGATGGATTCGGCGAACTCTGGAAGCTCCATTCCGTCAAGGTAGCCGAGAACGGCAGTCCGACGTTCCTACACTCATCGTCCATGGTCAACCAAGTGCACCTCATCCGGCATGGTGAGGTCGAGAACCCGGATCACATCGTGTACGCCGATCTGCAGGAATTCGGCCTGAGCCGCAACGGCGAGGCGCAGGCGGGCGAGGCAGCCAGTTTCCTGGCGGATCGACCGATCACCGCAGTGTGTTCATCGCCCCTCACCAGGGCGATCCAGACGGCACTGGCGATCGCGGCCCCACACGGGATCGAGGTCGAGATCGTCGACGATCTCATCGAGTTCGGTTTGTCGGTGCGTTGGCGAGGTCGCCGTTGGGAAGAGCTGGACGATCACTTCCCCGGAGAAGTAGCGGCCTACCTCGAACACCCTTGGGACATGCCGTTCTCGCCCGAATCCCTCGAGGAGATGGCCGACCGGATGGAAGCCGCCATTGTCAACCGGCGCCTCGCTCACCCCGACGGCGAGCTGGTAGTGGTATCCCACCAAGACCCCGTTCAGGCCGCCCGCCTTTCCCTGACCGGTCGATCATTCTTCTCATTTTGGAGCGACAAACCGAGCCACGCCGAAGTCATCACATTGGAACCCGGCCATCCCTGGCGCGAAACGGCAACCTGGGCACCTGCAACCGAGAGTGGACCGTTCCCACCACCTCCGGGCTCGGCCTCCTAGCTTTCTCCCCCGCCCGTTGCCCGTTTCGCCCGAAGCCGTGCGAACAGTTCCCGATCAGTGTCAAACGCCAGCGGCGGCATATCGTCAAGTGCGAAAAAGCCGACGTCGTCTGCATCGTCTCCGGCTGCCAGGCGGCCACCGAGCACCGTGGCGCGAAACCAGATACCGACTGTCAATTTGGCCGGATCGTGAAAATTCGAAGCCACGAAGATCGGTTCGCCAATGGCGACTTCCAGCCCCGTTTCTTCGAGCAGCTCCCGGGCAGCTGCTTCTCGGACGTCCTCGCCGTAGTCGACATATCCGGCGGGAATCGCCCACAGCCCGGGTTGCGTGGCACGGGGACCGCGCCGAATCATCAGTATCCGATTGGCCTCGTCCTCAACGAACGCTGCTACACCCACCCCCGGATTCCGGAAGTGGACATAGCCACACGAGGGGCACACGGGCCGATCCCGAACGCCTATCTGCCGGTGCTCCAGCTCGGTCGCGCACATCGGGCAGAAGATGAACTCACCGGGCCAGTGCTTGTGCATGGGCGCCAGCGTACCCCCGCCGCCGGGTATGTCCGGTGTGACACCGGCCGCGGCATAATGTCTGTCATGCAACGCTCCCCCGTCGTGATCGCCACGTCTGTCGTGCTGGCCTCGCTGGCTTGGGCGCTCACACTCGTGTTCGGGTCCGGACCTCTGGCCGACTCGGCTGCGGCCCTTTTGGCCGTGGATCAGCTTGTGGTCGGAACCGTTATCGGGGTGGGTATCGTCCTTGCGCGGGGTCGGTGGACCCGGCGGGCTGCATTGTTGCTCCTCAGCGGTCAAGCACTCCTCGGAGTCTTCCTCACTGCCGACGGCTGGTGGATAGGTGCGGTGCTGACAACCGCGATTGGGATCGGCGCAGTCGCCGGACCGTGGCTGGGTGATTGGCTACGGAAGCTGCCCCGCTCCGACGGGCCGCCCACGAGGGCAGTAATTATGAATCTGGGATTGATCGCCCTTCCCTCCCTGGTGGCGGTGACTGGTCTCGACGGTGTCCCCGTAACAGGCTGGTTGCTGAGCGGCTTTGCGCTCGCCGCCGGCTGGGCTTACTCGCAAGCCTGGCTGCCGGCCTTGTGGGCCGTGCGGGTAGCTCTCCCAGTCCTGGGCATTGTGGCTGCGGCTGCCTTGCCCTGGTGGGGAGCCTTGGTGCTTGGGCTGGCCGTCACCGCGCTGACCGCCCTGGCCTGGTCGCCGGAAGTCCGGCAAGCCACCCTGTCCCCGGCCGCCGTTCCAGTTGATCTGGTCCCCATCCCTCCCGAACTGACCCCGCCGGAAGTCCTCGAGACGGCCGGGTTCGATACCCGGGGAAAACGCACTGAACGGGAGAACCCATGAAGCGGCGACTGCCCAATCCCTGGGTGCTGATCCCGGTGGTGTTGGGGTTCGTGATTGGTGGCGTCATCGGGTGGAGCGTGACCACGGTGAGTTGCCGACCGGAAGGCTGTGCCACGACGGCTGCCCTGGTCGGAGTCGGCGCTGCTCTCGCAACCGCCATCGGGGTCCTGGTGGTTGCGGTGCTTGCGCTTCGATCACTCAACGAATGGCAGCAGGCGGTGCGGCAGGGCGAAGAGCCTCCCGGTCCCGGTTGCGAGGTCCCTCAACCCAACGCGGATTAGGGATCGTTGCTCGTTGCTCCGCTCTCAGCTTCGTGGCCGAGATCGGCGGTGGTTGTGACGCGCCGACGGGACTCAGAGTTGGTGAGATCGATCTTCTTTCCTGTTGCTGAGGTCCGGTTGATGCTGATCGGACCGTACAGGATCACCCCTGCCCGAGATCAGGGTGGGTCTCGTCCTTCGGGTTTGAGGAATCGGCGCCGTTGTGGCGGGGAGGCGGGATCTATGCGAAACCCGTTCCGGTGGATGACTACGTGGTGGTGAAACCAACACAATGTGGTG
>JAHEDM010000277.1 GCA_024641205.1 Actinomycetes bacterium | reverse complement strand
ACGATGGTGAACGGCTTCTCCCAGCTGCCAACGCACACCGGGATCTGCGTGGGGCCGTAGGTGAGGGACGGGCGAATGATCGTGACCGGGAACCCCGATTCCTCGTGCGCACTCCGCAGGATCTGCTCGCAGGCGATCTTGTCCCGTGAGTAGCTCCAATGCGGGTTGTCGAGTGGGGTGCCGGCTTCCGTGACGAGGTAATGGGCGGGCGGCTTCTGATAGGCGCTGGCCGAACTGATGAACACGTATTGTCCGCAATCTCGGTACAGGTCGAGATCGAGGGTGACCTGGTCGGGCGTGAAAGCCACCCACTGCACGGCGGCATCGAAACGGTGCCCGGCGATGGCCTCCTGCACGGCCAAACGGTCGGCCGCGTCTGCTACCAACCGGTGTGCGCCACCAGGAAGAGGCACCTTGCCGGTGATACCCCGGTTGAGCACGAACACGTCGCGGCCGCGGGCGACGTCTTCGGCGACACACCCCGAGCTGATCAGACCGGTCCCGCCGATGTGCAGTATCTTCATGAACCGGAGCCTAGAGGGACCGGCCGATGGTCTGGTCTCGGTCGGCTCGGTCGCTCATCCGGTGAATCGGCGACCTGCGCAAGGCTCAGACGCCGCGGTCGCTCATGATCTGCTCGTTGTACGGCTCGATCATGATGCATTCACCCGGGCATTCTTCGGCGGATTCGATGACGTCTTCGATCAGTGCGTCTGGGACCCGGGCGACTCCCCGGGAGCCTTCCGGCCCATGACCGTCACCTTTGCCATCATCGAAAACGATGCCGGTCCCGAAGTGCTTGGCTTCTTCTTTGACGACCCACAGACCGTCGTCGCGGCCCACAAAGACATCTGGGGCGATTTCCTCGCAGATGCCGTCGCCGGTGCACAAGTCCTGATCGATCCATACCATCAAGCGGGTGGCCGTCATCGAGATGCTCCTCTTTCGGGTTGTCCGGTGTGACTGGAACTGAGCAGGTTGAGGCCGAGCCGGTAATGGGCGAGGCCTTCCACCTGTTGGATGAAGCGAGCGCTCCGCCGGAATCGGGCGCCTACTTCGGCATGGGTTTCGCCTGCGGCTCGCAACGTGAGAACCCGACGTTCGATGGCGCGTGGCGATCGTTGCCGTGGAGGGCCGCTGCGGGGTATGGCGGTCCATTGGAAGATTCGTTCGATCTGGGCGGCGCTCTTTCCGAACCGTTTAGCGATCTCGTCGCTGGGGAGGCCGCCATCGCGCATGGCGATGATGCGTCGTTCCATAGGTCGAAGGTTCTCCACCGGTTCCTCCCGTTTGGTCTGCTCTGATCGTACTGGAGGTGAGGACTAGTTGCTCCGCCTCGAGCGGACCCGGCTCACATTTGCCCTGGTATTTCAGCTGCACTGTGCGGTATCCTGCAGTGCGGGCAGGGGGGCGCCGACTCGACCATGGAGGTGGTTATGGCGTCCTTCGACGGTTCGCTTCGCACTGCCAAACAGTCCGCGATGCCCGTTCATGTGGTGGTCGACCTGTCCGACGAACAGGTGCGACTCTCGTCAGAGGGGATTCCGATCGCCGAGTGGCGCCTCGGCCAGGCTCAGATCAGCGCCCACGCCGACGGATTCCATGTCCGTCGGGGTGGTGAGGACCTGATCCTCACCATCAAACAAGACGCCGAGTTCGCCGTGTTGCTCGATCTGCGCAGTGTTCCGATCGACTTGGCCCGCCGGATGGCCGTGTACCGGGACAGTCTGGACCGATAGCGCACCGGCGTGCTTCGGCCCGGCCGCATCGACGACCCGCCTGGGGCGTACTCGATGTCCCGCAATGCCCCGATGGCGGTGCGGGAGCGCGATACGCTTGGTCGGTGACGTGGTTGGTTCCTTCACCCTTGCAACGACCTGCGGTGCTGGTCACGGCCCTGATGTTTCTGGCCGCCTGCACCTCCGACACCGCCATCACGACCACCGATCCGAACCCGGCAGCGACGTCCACGACTGCGCCTCCGGTCGTCTCAGCCGACCCAACCACGACCACGTCCGCTTCTTCGACGACTACAACGAGGCTCAACCTCGACACGTTGCTCGCGGTGGGCAACACGTGTTCGTTGGGCTGGTGGGACGGCGCCTGGCAGAGCGGCGATTTGCCGGTGAGCGGGGGAGAGGAGTACCAGGTGGTGAGGCTCGATGAGCCGATTTTTATGACTACCGGCAGCGAGGCCCGTCCCTTCTGCGAGCCCCTCGAATTGGTGAGCGTGGAGTTCGAACCGGAGATTCCCGGTGGTTTCAGGGACGTCGATGCGCTGGCCATCCAAACCGGAGCGGCGGTCCGTCCTCATCCCGTGGAGCTCCTGGGCCTCTCGCTCCCGGCTTACATCGAGGCGACTTCCGAGCTGCTGGAGACCCGGGTCGCCGGGATGCCGATCATCAACCTCACCCAGGTGATCCGCACCGACCTGGAGGGTGACGGAACTGATGAGGTGATCGTGGCGGCCTCGACCATACCCGACGATCTGATCTCTTCTCAGGTGGGGGACTACTCGATCGTCTATCTCCGCAAGGTGATCGAAGGGGAGGTCCAAACGGCCATCTTGGGGGAGAGCATCGTCGAGGACCTGGACAACCTGTTCCAGGACCTGGCCGTCTTCGAAGTGTCGGCCGTTGCCGACCTGAACGGCGACGGAAAGATGGAGATCGTCATCAACGGGACAGTCTGGGAGGGAGCGTTCCTCCAGGCCTGGGAGTACATCAACGACGACCTCGGACCCGTCGAGGTGCTCAGCTGCGGGTGTGGGAGCTAGGTAGAAGATCACCGAGACCGATGGACGTTCTGTCCGCGTTACCCGCCCGAGACGGCCAGGCCTGCGGCGGGGGAGAGGCGCTCGAGGGCGTCGGGGTCGTCGAAATACCGGTGGGGGAGCTTGACCGGGCGGGGCCCGTGGGTGTGGCCGCGGGGTCGGCGGGCCGCTTCGGCGGGGAAGTCCTGGTCGAGGTCGACTCTGCCCATGAGCTCCTTGATCCGGTCGACCGTCTCGACGGCCTGGAGGCGGCGGCGCACCTCGTGGCCCACCACAAAGCCGTTCAGATACCACGAGGTGTGCTTGCGGAAGCTGCGAATGCCGCGCCCGCCCCCGTACTGGGCGATCAGCAGCTCGGCGTGGTCGATCATGATGGAAGCCACCTCCCGAAGTCCGGGTGGCGGCGTGATGGGTCGACCGGCGAAGGCTTCGCCCAGTTCGCCGAACAACCAGGGCCTGCCCAGGCAGCCACGGCCGACCACCACCCCGTCGCAGCCGGTCTGATCGATCATGACGGTCGCGTCGGATGCCTCCCAGATGTCGCCGTTGCCCAGGACCGGGATAGACGTCACCGCTTCCTTCAGCTCGCCGATGGCCG
>JAHEDM010000276.1 GCA_024641205.1 Actinomycetes bacterium | reverse complement strand
CCAGGGCCGACACCAACCCGGCGACGGCTATAGCCGTCCGCAACCGCCGCAGGCGTTCAGACATAACGTTGACCGGCTCGGCCACACGCACGATCCGGCCATCGCTGGTCGGTGGAACCGCCACATAACGGTATTCCACACCAACGCTTGCGCTGATTCGCGAGGCGACCCCGACATTCCCGGCCAGCGCCGCCAGAACTTCCGGCCGATCGGCATGGTTCTCCATCCCTGCCTCGTCACGAGATGAATCAGCCAGAACCCTCCCCTCCGGGTCGATGACGGTGACCCGCAGACTCTCATTGTTTGCCCACATCAGGACGCTTTCCGCAATCCCGGCTTCGCTCTCGAGGGTGGCCCGTAGCAGCATGGCCTGCGACTCCAGGGAGTCGGTCAGATCGGAGAGCAGCTGCCTCTCGAGAACCCGATTGAGCACCACCCCGAGGACGAGAAGGACCGCCAGCACGACGATGGCGTACCACGTCAGAACCTGGCGAGCCAGCGTGCGATCCCGTTGCTCACTCATCTGTGTACTTGTAACCGAGACCCCGAACCGTCACGAGATGAACGGGCCGATGGGGATCTTCCTCGATCTTGGTCCTGATCCGACGGATGTGGACATCCAGAGTCTTCATATCGCCGTAATAGCCGGGCCCCCACACCTCTTCGATCAGGAACTCACGGGTGAGAAGCCTGCCCATCCGCCGGAGAAAAGTGGAGATTAGTTCGAATTCCTTTGGGCGGAAATCGACGGGTTGACCGCGCACGGTTGCTTCGTGCCGTGAGACATCGAGCCGAACCGGACCGCCCTCCAGGATGTCCTCTGGCTGTTCCTGGGCCGGGACGGCCGTGGCCACCCGGCGCAGATTGGCGCTCACCCGGGCAACCAGTTCTCTCATCGAAAACGGCTTGGTCACATAATCGTCTGCACCCAGTTCGAGCCCCGCAACCTTGTCCGCCTCGGCATCCTTGGCGGTAACCATGATGATCGGAACGTTCGACTCGGCTCGCAGGGTCCTGCACACATCGAGCCCGGCCATCTCGGGGAGCATCAGATCCAGCAAGACCAGATCCGGTGGCTCCAATCTGGCGCGCCGCAGCGCATCCCGCCCGTCATAGGCCACGTCGACGGCATACCCCTCGCGTTCGAGGTTGTAGCGAATCGAATCGGCCAGGCTTGTTTCGTCCTCAACGATCAGCACCCGCCGCGCTCGATCAGTGGTCATACGACTCCGTGTCCGGTCTGGTGAACTCCTGGAACTCACCGGTAAGCAGAAAGGCCACCTGCTCGGCAATGTCGACGGCCTGATCGCCAACCCGCTCCAGGGCCCTCGACACCATCAACATGGGCACCGCCCATTCCAGAACCTCCTGGTCGGGTGCACATCGAGCAACATCGTTTGTCATGCTCCGATTGAGCCGGTTCACCGGCTCATCCATTTCCGGCACGCGCAACGCAAGCGCGAAATCGCGTTGCACAAAGGCCTCCATCGCCGTCCGCACCATCGGCTGCACCAGATCGCCCATCTCCCGAAGGTGCTCGAGGATCACCGGTTCGCGAGCATGGCCCTCGATCGACTTCACGATCTTGGCAATGTTGGTGGCCTGGTCTCCCATCCGTTCCAAAGTCACGAGAAGATGCAGCACCGATGACATCAACCGCAGATCGATCGCGACGGGCGTCTGCAACGCCATAGTCTCCAGCCATTTCTCATGGATCAGGAGGTACTTTTCGTCGATCAGCTGATCATCGGCCACCACCTCGGCGGCCAGGGCAATATCGTTGCGAACGAGGGCGTCGACGGCGCGCCCTACCGCCCGCTCGGCCATGCCTGCCATCAGGACCAGCTGCTGTTCGATCGTCCTCAACTCTTCGTGGAAGTGCCGCCTGGGAGCCGTCATCCGAACCGCCCGGTGATGTAGTCCTCGGTCTCTTTCTTGGCGGGCCTGGTGAAGAGCTCCGCCGTTGCTTCAAATTCAATCACCCGGCCGGCCCGGTCCTGGTCCATGTTGAGGAAGGCCGTGAAGTCGGAGGCGCGAGCAGCTTGCTGCATGTTGTGGGTGACGATAATGATCGTATACCGCTGCTTCAGCTCCTGAATGAGCTCCTCGATCCGCAGAGTGGCGATCGGGTCGAGGGCCGAGGTTGGCTCGTCCATGAGGATGATCTCCGGTTTGACGGCGATAGTGCGGGCGATGCACAACCGTTGCTGCTGGCCACCCGAAAGCGATAGGCCGGACTGGTCGAGTTTGTCGTCCACCTCGTCCCAGAGGGCTGCCTGGCGAAGTGACTGTTCGACCAGATCGTCCATGTTTCCTTTGTAGCCGTTGACCTTGGCCCCCCAGGCAACATTGTCGTAGATGCTCTTCGGAAACGGGTTGGGCTTCTGGAACACCATGCCCACCCTGCGGCGAACCTCGACCGGGTCAACCGATTCCTCGTAGATGTCGGCACCATGAAACAGCACCCGGCCTTCGACCCGGGAGGTAGGGATGAGGTCGTTCATGCGGTTGAAGGCTCTCAACACGGTGCTCTTCCCGCACCCGGACGGACCGATCAGCGCCGTGATCTGATGGTCGCGAAACTGCAGAGAGACGTTCTTGACGGCCCGAAACGATCCATAGGAGACGCTCATGTCGACCGTCTCCATGGCATGGGTCACGGGCCCGGTTTCTTCGACGGATCCCGGCACACCGGCCGGGGCAATCACGATGCCGCGATCGTCTGCCGCCATTTCAGATTCTCCTTGCGTATCGGTTGCGAAGTATCACGGCGGTCGCGTTGAGGGTCAACAGCATGAGCAGCAGCACAAGGATGGCAGCTGCGGCAATGTTCCTGAATTCGTCCTGAGGGCGGGACGTCCACTGAAAGATCTGGATGGGAAGAGCGGTGAACTTGGAAAAGGGCCCATTCGGATCGGTGGTAATGAACGTTGAAGCGCCCACCACGACGAGCGGTGCCGTCTCACCAAGGGCCCGGGCGACCGCCAGAATGGTACCGGTAAGTATCCCCGGCAGGGCATTGGGCAGGACGTGGGAACGGGTGGTCTGCCACTTGGTAGCCCCCAGGGCCAGACCGGCTTGCCGCAGCGAACGCGGGACGGCCCGGATGGCCTCCTGGGCATTGATGATGATGATGGGCAGGATCAGCAGACCCAGGGTGAGTCCGGCGGCGATGATGGTCCGGCCGTTTGCCGTGGTACCCGCCCCGACCCCGAAGAGGGCTCCGCTCGAGAACGCTTCGAGAGCCCGCACGAAAATGGCCAAGCCCAGCATGCCGTAGATGATCGACGGCACTCCGGCCAGGTTGTTGATGTTGGTCTGAATCAGACGGTTGAGCCGGTTATCGAAGGCGTATTCCTCCAGATAAACGGCCGCC
>JAHEDM010000032.1 GCA_024641205.1 Actinomycetes bacterium | reverse complement strand
CATCAGTTCAAACCCGCCTGCCCGGGTAATCCCATTGACAGCTGCGATGACCGGCACGTCGAGAGCCTCGAGATCTTGCAGCACTTGACCGTAGCGTTGCAGGACTAAGGTGAAATAGTCGCTGTCTTCGAAGGCTCGATCCAGCAAATCGATGTCGAGGCCAACACAAAACGCCTTACCGGTCCCTTGGATGACCATTGCCACCAGCGTCGGGTCGGCGGCTACGGTCGCAATCGATTCTCCGAGTTGGTCAATGACTTCCTCGGTGATGCCGTTGAGTTGATCGGGACGGTCGAACGACAGGTATGCGACCCTATCGCGGATGTTGAAGTCCATCGGAGTTCCTTCATGTCGAGAACAGTTCGAGAATCGAGTGCTGCGCTTCACGCGTCACCTCGTGAGGGACGTGATGCGTGGGTGGGCTCAGCTTGACGGAATCGACCTTCCCCTCGTACGCAGCCAAACGCTGGCGGACTTCGTCGGGAGTGCCCGCCAGGGTGAATGTTTCAACCATTTCGTCGGGGCAAGCATCGATCATGCCGGTGGTGTCACCGAGGCGGCTCAGTTCCTGAATGGCGAGTGCTTCTCGTTCGAATCCGTGCCAGGCGAAAAACGACGTGTAGGTCCTGACTGAAGCGTAGAACGCCACGAGGCCGGCCATGCGACGCTTGGCTTCGTGCGAGTCGTGGTGGATGACGCAACAGGCAGACGCGACCATCGTCAGGGAGTCGCGTTTCCTTCCGGCCTTCGACAGTCCGGCTTCAATCTGGGGAAGGACCTCGCCTTCGAAGTGAGGCAGCGATCCGAGTTCAAGAGCGATCCACCCATCTGCGATTTCTCCAGCTAATCGGCTCATTAGGGGACCCATCGAACCAACGTAGATCGGAATGTCGGTGCGGTCGGGGGTGAAAGGCCGCCGATATCCGTGAAGGCGGATTCGTTCATCCCCTCCTTCCATGTCGATCGGCTCGCCTTTGTGGCTTGCCTCGATGATCTGGCGGACAATGGACACGGTTTCACGCAGGTGCCGGACAGGTTTACCGAAATGTGCGTTGTGCCAGTCGTGATTCAGCCGGGCGACCCCGGTCCCAAGTCCGAGCACAAAGCGGCCATCGGTGATCTCGTCGAGGTCCAGAGCCGTCAATGCCAGCGTCAGTGGGCTCCGGACAAAGGCGAGTGCGATACCGGTCCCTATGGCAATGCGAGAGGTCTTGGAAGCTGCTGCGGCCGCAGGGATGAACGCCGTCCGGTGTAGCTCTGGGAACCAGGCAGTCTCGAATCCGCCATCCTCTGCTGCGCTTGTGGCGGCCAAAACCTCTGCGACGGTTTCGCCCCACGGCCCCAGCCCGAGTCGCATCAATCAGCCTCGAGCGGTGTCTTGGCTTCCGGAAAGGGCGATTTGGTTGCGTCGGCACCGCGCTTATACACGTAGAACGTGCGCTCCCATGTCACAATCTCGTCACCGTGCTGGTTTAAGCCTCGGGTCTTTATCTTGACGATCCCTGCATGCGGCCGGGATTTGGATTCGCGCTTTTCGAGGATGAGGCTCTCTGCGTAGAGGGTGTCGCCAACGAATAGCGGGTTAGGGAGACGGATCTTGTCCCATCCGAGGTTTGCGAAGGCCTGCTGGCTTGTATCGATGACTGATTGGCCGAGCACGATGGCGACGGTTAGGCCCGAGTTGACCAGCGGCTTGCCGAACTCGCTCTTGGCTGCGTAGGTGTAGTCGAAGTGATACGGGTTGGTGTTCATTGTGAGCAGGGTGAACCAGACGTTGTCTGCGTCAATGATGGTTCTGCCGAGTGGGTGGCGGTACAGGTCGCCGACCTCAAAATCCTCGTAGAAGCGGCCGAGAGTGGTTTCCTTCACAGCCATTGGTGCACGCTCCGGTGTAGCGGGTTTCTGCTGAGAGCGTAAACATCAGACATTTAGGGGTCAAGTACGAAGACCGAGGGCGTTTGGGCCCCCGTTGCCGGCGGCCACCAGGCAAGATAGGGCCTATTTTGCAGTCGTTCTCCTCTCTGATGTCGCACCAGCGAAGCAAAACAAGCGCCACTAGTCTAAAGGTCTGACGTTTGGCTAAGGAGGACGCCATGCCTGCGACAATGAGCACAGAACGTACGGCTCTTATGGTCATCGACATGCAGAACGGTTTCTGCCATCCGGAAGGATCGTTCGCCGGGTTGGGCCTGGATGTTTCGATGACGAACGATGCCATCGGTGGAGCCCGCAAACTTGTTGACGCTGCCCGTGCAGCCGATGTGCCGATCATCTACACGAGGTACGTCTATCGAACCGACTACCGCGATGGTGGCGTGCTCGTGCAGGATCTCCTGCCGGCGCTGGCCGACACGAAGTCATTGGCGGCGGGCAGTTGGGACGCCGAAATTGTGGACGAACTCACTCCTGCCGAAGGGGACTTCGTCGTGGAAAAGAACCGATACAGTGCCTTCTACGGGACCGGCCTCGAACCGATTCTGACCAGCTTGGGTATCGACAGCCTGGTCATGTGCGGAGTCACAACCAACATGTGTGTCGAAACCTCTGCCAGAGATGCCAGCCAACGCGACTATCGGGTGTTCGTTGTCTCGGATGCGACCGGTGAGCTTGAGAAGTCGCGCCACGACATGGCGCTGGCCACGCTGGGATTCGGGTTCGGCTGGGTCGTCGAGTCAGACCAAGTATTGAAGGCTTGGTCCGGTGATCCTGTGGTGGTTGGCGAGGCCTAGAACTCGCCTAACCCCCGGTCATCGCAACCAGGGTGGAAGCCTGTTCGCGCACTCTCTCTGCGTTTGCCTTCTTGATGTCTTCGTACCCTCGGATCTGATCTGGAAGGTCGGCGAGTTGGACCATCGATTCCATATCGTTGGTTTGTATTGAGCTGCGAAGCAGGTCTCGATACCAGTTGGGTAGTTCCCTCTCGAGGCGACGCGACTCCAGCCGTCCGAACGGGTCGAGTCGGGTGCCGCGCAGCCGACGCATCGCCCGTAGGACCCGCAGAACGGGGTCGAACCAGGAGCCGAAGCGAAGCTTGCGATTGATCCCGATCGCACGAAGTATCGGTGGGTGAAGGTTGTATCGGACCTTTGGGTTCTCTCCGAACGTCGCTCCCAGGCTGCTTCGCCAGGCGGGGTCGAGCAGCAGACGGGCGGTCTCGTACTCGTCCTTGTAGGCCATCAGTTTGTAGAGATGCTTGGCAACCGACTCGGAGATGCGGGTGCTACCGGGGAACCGTCGCTGCTCGAGATCGATGAACTCTTCCAAGAAGTCCAGGTACGAGGACGCGTAGGCCGGACTCTGGTAGTCGATGAGGTCGGCCGTTCGCTTCAGCAGGAGGCTCCGCAGGTCACCGGGAACAGAGTCGATGCGGTCTGATAGAGAGTCGTAGGCAAGACGTTGTTCCGGGGACAGTGCGGCAACCGGGTCGATGGAAGTGGGTTCACTTAGAAGGCGCACACGGTCCGGATCGGAGACCCAAAGCCGGCCGTAGGTGAGAGCCAGGATGTTGTCTTCCACCTCGACTGCGTTCAATCTGATAGCTGCTTCCACCGCTTCTACCGATACCGGTAGCAGGCCGCTCTGGAGGGCTGCTCCCAGACTGATGAGATTGGCTTTCATGTGGTCACCGAAGAGTCGCTCTGCGATGGCGCGGGCGGGGAGCGCCGCCTGCCGGTCGGGGTGAGCGGCCCGGCTCACAGTTTCGAACAGGGCATCAGCGTCAGGTTCTTCAACCCAGGGGTCTCGGATCATTTCACCGGTTGGCGTCACGCTCAGGTCGGCGACAAGGCCCGTTCGTTCGGGATTGAATCTGGCGAGGTTGTGTGGTTGAACGGCTTCGATCAGGTCGAGAGCGAGCACGGTATCGGCAGCCCTCTCCCCCACTTTGTTGGTGGAGAGCAGGTCAGGAGAGTTGGCGAAGCGGATATGTGATCCGACGGGACCGCCCTTTTGGGCGAGTCCGGTCTGGTCGAGTGTGACCGCATAGATGCCGTCGTGCAGTGCGGCGTGTGCCAGGAGCGCGTTGATGGTGACGATGCCTGTCCCGCCAATCCCAATTATCAGGAGATCGGTTCGAGGGTGCGACTCTTTCTGCGGAGCCGGGATTTCGTTTGAGTTGATTTCGGGGGGCCGTTTCCTGCCGACCCGGGAACCGCGCGAGGTTGTGACGGTGATGAATGAAGGGCAATCGCCCTCGAGGCAGGCAAGGTCGACAGCGCATGAGGATTGCTGGATCCGGGTCTTGCGACCGAACTCTGTGTGGACGGGTTCTAGCGAGGGGCAGTTTGCCTTGGTCCCGCAGTCGCCACAGCCTTCACACAGGCGTTCGTGGATCATCAGTCGCTCCGCGGGAGCCGCTGCGCCCCGGCGCCAGGAGCGGCGGCGTTCGAGAGCGCAGGCCCGGTCGTGGATGAGGACGGTCACCCCGGGGATGGCGTTTAGGCGTTCGAGCGAGTCGGTTAGATCATCGGGGCCAACAACTTCGATGGCCTTCGCTTTGGCACGGCGAAGGTCTCTGGGTGTTTCCGTAACGATGACGGTCCGGGCAACACCCATTGCTGCAAGTTCTTTGGCGAGTGCCGCGGCTCCGGCTGCCCCGGGTATTCCTTGCCCTCCGGTCATGGAGATGTACCCGTTGTAGAGGAGCCGGAAGGTTATGTTCACGCCGGCTTCGATGCAGGCCCGTACCGACTGGCTGGCCGAGTGGAAGTAGGTGCCATCCCCGAGGTTCTGGATGATGTGGTCGGTGCCGACAAAGGGCGCCGTGCCGATCCAGGGGGCTCCCTCGCCGCCCATTTGGACGTTGTACTCGTAGCGGCGGGACGGCTGGTTGAGGAACATGCCGATCGAGTGACAGCCAATGCCTCCCAGGACGATTTGTCCGTCGGGGGCGACCGTGCCGCGACTGTGAGGGCACCCCGAGCAATAGTTGGCTGATCGCCTGGCATGGGATCCGGAGTCGGCGATCGGGATACGGGTTCTGCGAGATTCTGGTGACCATCCAAGACGGCGCAAGCGCCCGGCAAGGATGGGTTGCAGGAGGTCGGCGTCGAGTTCGCCGCGAATCGGGATTAGGGATTCGTCTTGTTCGTCTTGTTTGCCGATCACGTCCGGCGGATCGTCGGTTCCGAAGAGCTGTGCTTTGAGCTGCTGTTCGACGATGCCCCGTTTTTCCTCGATCACGAGGGCCTTCTCGACTCCTGCGAGATGAGTTGCCAGAGCTCTGCTGTCGAGTGGATAGATGAGGCCGATCTTTATGAGGCGGACGCCGATGGCGCGCAAATCGGCGTCGTCCAGGCCGAGATCGGTGAGAGCCTGGCGGGTGTCGGAGTAGGTTTTGCCGGCTGCCAGTATCGCCAGTCGATCGTTCGGTCCATCTACGACGACGCGGTCGAGTTCATTGAGTCGGGCGTAGGTGCGCACCATCTCGTGGCGTGGGCCGTAGAGGCTGTCTTCCCCGTCCAGGATCGGTTGACCGAAGTAGAAGTAGGTGTCGAACTTGGAGAAACCGGAGGGCGGGTCGGGTTGCAGCGTTTCCGGCCTGTTGGCTGAAACATCGAAGATGGCACCGCCGTCGCACAAGTCGGTGGTGAGCTTGAGGCCGACCCAGCATCCCGACGAGCGTGACATGGCTATGCCGTGCAGGGTGAACGTGTGGAACTCTTCGACGGACGACGGGTATAGGACGGGTATCCCGGCGGCTGCCAGGGTGTGTTCGCTTTCGCCTGGGATTCCGGAGCTCTTGACGTTGGGGTCGTCGCCGGCAAGGACCAGGACTGCATCATCAGCCCCCATCCCTCCGTAGTTTCCGTATTTGAAGACGTCGACGCATCGATCGACTCCGTTGCATTTGCCGTACCAGATTCCGGTGACGCCGTCGATGCGATCATCGGGGAAGATCCCTCGTTTGGTGGCGCCCAGCACGGCGGTCGCAGCCAACTCCTCGTTGACGGCTGGTTGCAGGATGGTCCCGCCTTCTTCGAGCAGGTTTCCAGCGGATCGGAGGACGTTCTCGAGACCCCCGAGTGGCGACCCTGGGTAACCCGAGATGAAAGTACCTCTAACGGCACCAGCTCGCCTATCCCGGCGAGATTGATCGATGATGGCGCGCGTGATCGCCTGCATGCCAGTCAAGTAGATCCGACCCTCTTCGACCAGATACCGATCGTCGAGAGTGGCCGGCGTCATCCGCTGTCACTGTCGGAGGACGACGAAGTGCCTAAATAGCCGTCTGCGGAGAGGCGTTCCTCGAGGGTGTCCGGTGCGCCCGAAAGCGTGATGCTTCCCCGCACCATCAACGCAGCGGAGTCTGCGACGGGAAGAACGGCGCGGGCGTTCTGCTCGGCGACCAGGACTGCAAGGCCCTGGTCGCGCAACTGGGCCAGGGTTGCCATGATCTCGGAGACGACTATTGGTGCGAGCCCCATGGATGGCTCATCGAGAATCAGCAGGTCGGGTCCGGCGATCAGGGCACGGGCAATGGACAGCATTTGCTGTTCCCCGCCCGATAGCGTTCCGGCCAGTTGCCGCTGGCGTTCGCCGAGGACCGGGAAAGTTTCGATGATGCTCTCGAGGCTCTTATCGAAGTCATCTCTCGCCATTCGACCGGCCCCCAATCGCAGGTTCTCTGCGGTGGTCATGTGAGGGAATAGGGCTCGGCTCTCGGGGACGAGTCGTAGGCCCCGCGGAGCAAGACGGTGAGCGGCCACTCCGGTGATGTCCTTGTCTCGAAACCGGATGGAGCCTTCAGTTGGGGCGATTAGCCCGGCGATGGCCGATAGCAGGGAGGTCTTGCCGGCACCGTTCGGTCCGAGCAGGGCGAGCAGTTCTCCCTTTGCGACTGACAGTCCGACTCGGCGAACAGCGACGACGGACCCATAGGAGACGGATAGGTCGCTTACCTCGAGGAGGCTCATGCTGCCGTTCCAATGTAGGCGGCTACGACCGTCTTATTCTTTCGAATCTCCTCTGGTGTACCGCGTGCAATAACTCGACCGAAGTTGAGAACGGTAACTCGATTGGCCAGCCCCAGCGCCATCTCAAGATGATGCTCGATTAGTACGACACCGATCTTCTCTGTCCTGCTAATTCGCAGGATGAGGTTTCCCAACTCAGTGGCTTCGGCGTCTCCGAGGCCTGCGGCCGGTTCGTCGAAGAGCAGTGTCGAGGGGTTGCCGGCGAGACAGCGGGCGATTTCAAGGCGGCGCTCCTCAGCCAGTGTGAGTTCGCCGGCTTTGCGATTCTGGAGGTGGGCTAGACCAACGGAGTCGAGGTGCCCGAGGGCTTGTTCCGCAATTAGGCGCTCCTCCTTGCGGGCGCCCGGAGTTCGGAGCATCCCGCGCAGTGGATCCACAGTCATCGAACTGTTGGAACCGACCATGACATTCTCAAGGACCGTAAGTCCGCCGAAAATGCGGGCATGCTGAAACGTCCGCATCAGGCCCTGCTTGGCGAAGGCGTGGGCGGGTTTGCCCGTCATCTGTTCTCCACCAAGCGTCACGGTTCCGGCGTCGGGGGTATCGACTCCGGAAATGCAGTTGAACAGGGTCGTCTTGCCGGCGCCGTTCGGACCAATGAGAGCGTGGATTTCACCCGGGTAGACCGTGAGATCGACATCGACAACCGCTTCAAGACCGCCAAACCGTTTGTGGATGCCGGAGGCGGATAGCGCCGGTTGGGCTTCAACCTCGTCAGTTGCAGTAACCGGTTGAGTGTCATCGGCCTCGTCCGTTTCGAGCGCGTGTGTGACCGGTGCAGCGGCAAATGGGGCGGATTCAGGTCTCCGTCGCAAGCGCTGACCCAGGGATGTGATGCCGCCGGGGAAGAGGACGATGACGGCAACAAGCACGACACCGTAGCCAAGCAGCCGGTACTCCTCCCACTGTCTTCCGAACTCGGGAACGATGACTAGAAAGAGGGAGCCAACAATGGGACCGGCCGGTGACCGCATTCCACCGATGATGACCATCATCAGCAGGTTGAACGATAAGAAGAACCCGAAGGACGTATCTGTGACCGACGCCTGGTAGGGAGCGAAGAGCGCTCCGGATAGGCCGCCGAGAGCCGCCGAAATCGCGAATACGGTGATCTTGGTTCGAGCAAGATTCACACCGGTGGATGAGGCAGCCAGCGGATCGTCGCGGAGAGCTGCGAGTGCCCGACCAAAGCGGGAGGTGAGCATGGAACGAGAACCGAGATAGCAGAGGATGACGATGACCCACACTGCACCAAAGAGGGTCTTCGCCGAGCTGAGCTCGATGCCGAAGACGTCGATTGGCGGCACACCGTATATGCCGGCTGTCAGGAATGTGTCCATGAACTCGAAGAACAGCAAACCGAAGGCCAGTGTGGCCAGAGCAAGGTAGTGGCCTTCGAGTCGTAGTGCCGCATAGCCGAGAATCAGACCAACGATGGTCGCGATGAAGATGCCGATTGCCGCGGCGAGGAGCCATGGCCAACCTTGCTCCCTGGTGAACACGCCAACCGCCCAGGCGGCGGCGCCTACGAACCCGGCATGACCGAGCGAGATCTGACCGGAACCGCCGAGCAGCAGACCGAGTCCGATCGCTCCAACTGCGTAGATTCCGGCGAGCGTGCCCAGTTGGTAGCGATAGAGCGAGTCGGTGACGATCGAAAACGTGATGATTGCGAGGAGGAGAACCCCCGGCACTGCGAAGCTGCGCAGATTGGAACGGTTCATGCTCGCTTCGCCTCACGGACGGCGATCAGGCCCTTGGGTCGGACGATCAGCATCAAGATCAGGACGGCGAAGAGAATGATGTTGGCGTGGGCGTTGGAGAGTTGTCCGGCAAGGAAGCTCTCGAGAATTCCGATGGTCATGCCGCCGACAATGGCTCCTCCGGTGGATTCGAAACCTCCGAGAATCGCTGCAACGAAACCCTTCACACCGAAGGTCAGGCCGTAGAAACCGCCGGCGAGGACGATCGGAGCGATGGCGATACCGCCCATAGTGACGAGTACTGAGGCCACGACCACCGACCAGGCAGTTACTGCGGCGGGGTTCACTCCGCACAATCGTGCACCGGTCGGATTCTGAGCAGCCGCTCTCCACTGCCGCCCCCAGAAGGTTCGGCGCAGAAAGAGCAAGAGCAAGATCGTGATAGCGGTTGCCAACCCGATCACCCAGAAGGATTGCACGAGCCACCGGCCACCAAGGAAGTCCACCGCAGCGTTTGGTTCGCCGCTGAACGGTGGAAAGGCGCTCGGGTTCGGACCCCAAACCAACGTGCGGCCGTGAGTAAGGATCAGCGACACACCGACCGAGGTAATGATCGGGCCTGCACCCGGGAGGCTGCGCTGTGCCGGGGCAAGCGCCATCCGCTCGTATACAAGACCGATCAGCCCACCAACCACGACGGCCAATGCAATAGCGATGGGCATTGGAAAGCCCATCTCGTGGAAGGAAAGGGCAATGAGACCGGAAATAGCCAGCTGCTCCCCCAGGGCAAAGTTCAGGATTCCCGACGAGACATATATCAAGTGGTATCCCAAGGCCACTATTGCGTAGATGGCCCCGAACGTTACGCCCGACGAGAGCAGCTGGCCGCTCACACCTCTAGTCCTTCAGCACGAAGTTGCTAAGACCCCGTCTTGGTGACGACCCGGTAGGCGCCGTCCTGAACCTGAACGATATAGAACAGGGGGTTCAAGCCGAATCCGTTGTGGTCGTCGTCCGTGAAGTCGTAGACGGCGGTAACGCCCTCGTACGGTGCCATATCCAACAAACCTTGTCGGATGGCGTCGGGACTCGTATCCCCGCCCGCCTGCTCAATGGCGTACTTGAACGCGTAGGCAGCGTCATAAGCGAACGCAGCGAACTGTGTCGGGAACGAGTCGAACATCGCCTGATAGTCGGCAAGGAACCCAGCCTGATTCGGCGGTGGATCATCAAAGTTATAGGCGCCATCCGAGTACACGCCTTCACCAGCGCCCTCAGCCAGTTCCGGGAAGGTCGGTCCGGCAATAGCCGACGAACCGATCATGTTGACATCCCAACCAATCTGCTCAGCTCCCTTGGCAGTCGAACTGGCGGCTGGGTCGCCGACCCAGACGATCAGAGTTTCGACTCCGGCATCCCTGAGGCGCTCGAGTTGTGGGACCGCATTTGTGTCGCCGTTCTCGATTGATTCAGTAGCAATGATGTTGAGTCCAAGGCCGGGAGCCAGGTTCTCAATGTGGGCCAGGTTGCCTGTTCCATAAGGCTGGGCGTCGTAGAGCACGCCGACCTCGGTGGTTCCGAGGTCGTTCTTGATGAACGACAGCAACGACAGCACTTCGACCTCTTCTCGAGGTGTGGTCTGGAACACATAAGCAAGGTTGTCTTGCTCCCAGATTGGACGGGAGGTGAGAGTGATGTTCGGAATTGGAGTGCCTTCAACGATGGGCGCCATCGCCAACGCCGGGATCGTGATTGACGGGCCAATGATGGCAACGACGCCGTCCTCGCCAATCAAGCGATTGGTGAGCGGCACGGTCTTCGTCTCGTCCACCTCGTCGTCGTAGATGATGAACTCGACAGGCCGCCCGGCAATTCCACCGGCGGCGTTCATCTCTTCCTGTGCAAGGAGCAGAGCGTTCTGCTGCGGTGCCCCAACAAAGGCGAACCGCCCAGAGATTCCGAGAATCGCTCCGATCTTGATGGGATCACCCGAGGGCGTTCCACCGTCGTCGGTCGGTGCAGCGGTTGTTGCGGTTGACGCGGCCGTTGTTTCGGTTGATGCGGCGGTTGTTTCGGTAGCGGCACTAGTGGCGGTGGGTTCGTCGGTTGCCTCAGTCGTGTCGGTGCTGTCTCCAGAACACGCGGCAGTAACCATCGCCAGAGCCAATAGAAGTGCATAGAACTTACGCATGGCCATCCTCCTCGGTTGCGATGAGGATAAAGGTCAGACTTTTTCCGGTCAAGGGGTACCTGCACGTATCGGTCGAGGGGCGGCGAAGCGCTAATCGCTTGGAGGTGCTGTCACCCGGCCAGCAGCGTCCGCTGCATCCGTTCGGCCTCCTCCATCATGTCTTCGAGGATCGCTTTGACGGGTTTGATCTCACGGATCAAACCGACTCCCTGTGAGACCGACAAGCTGCCGACCTCGAGGTCACCGGTGGTGAGCATCCTCCTCGTCGCTGCGCCCGACACGAGCGGGTACACCTCGTCGAGGCCGCCACCCCGAGCTTCAATTTCTGCGACCTGCCTGCAGGGTTCATTCATCCAGACCCGATGGGCGAAGCCAACGGAGCGCATAATCACATCGGTATCGAGTTCGTCCGCATCGAGCAGCGCCTGCTTGACGTTGGGGTGAATTGGGCACTCTTCGGACAGCAGCAATCGCGATCCAATGATCGCTGCAGAAGCCCCGAGCGACAACACAGCCAGAAGGGTACGGCCGTCGACTACTCCCCCGCCGCCGATGACAGGAATGTCGACAGCATCTACCGTCGACGGGACCAGCACCAAGGTGGTGACATTCAGGTTGCCAGTCGCTCCACCGTTCTCGAAACCGACAACGGTGACGGCGTCGGCACCGACGCTCTCCGCCTTTCTTGCATATCGCACTCCTACGCACTTGTGCATCCAGAAGATTCCGAGGTCTTTCATCTGCTCAGCCAGATCGGTCGGCGGGGCGAACCCGGAGGTCTCGGCGATGAGCACACCTTCTTCGGCCATGATTTCAAGGAAACGCGAGTTGTCGGGCTTCTCCATCATCGGAAAGAGATTGATGTTGACTCCGAACGGGCGATCGGTGAGATCCTTCGTTTCGCGCAGCGCACGTTGGAAATCCTCGTAGTTCTTGTACGTAGCCGACGTGTGAAGTCCAAGGGCCCCAGCGTTGGCGACGGTGCTTACCCACTCGGGCGTCGAGAGATCCATCATGGCGCCCCCGATAATCGGGTACTCGATCCCGAGGCTTTGTTGCAGTCGTGTCTTGATCATGTGTTCAGACTAAATCCCCGAATCGGCGGTTGCCCCGGAAATGTCTGACCTTTACAATCGGGGAGCCGACTACTGAACGAACCCGATGAACCAACAAGACACCAACCCTGCCTACAGCCGGGTAGCCAACGAACTCCGTCGTCTCATTCTCGATGGTGAACTCATCCCCGGGGAGCGCCTGCCCGTTGAGGCCGACCTTGCCGAACGCTTCGGTGTCAGTCGTTCGACCGTCAGAGAGGCACTGCGATCCCTCACCACACAGAACCTGGCAATCACAGTGCGCGGCGTCACCGGAGGCACATTCGTTAGCCGGCCGGACCAGGAGACGGTGT
>JAHEDM010000275.1 GCA_024641205.1 Actinomycetes bacterium | reverse complement strand
GGGTCTTTCTCCCACAGCCGGCGTCCGAAATCTTCGGAATGCCATTGATCGAGCCGGTCGCGCACCACCGACGCGTAGTCCCCGAGCGCAAGCGACTGTGATTGAGATCCTTGGTTCACGTTGCTTTCCCTGTCTGTTGCGATACGGCATCGCTGCCATCACTCACTGTAGAAGCCGCCCCGCCGGACTTTTGTTCCTTGACGGACATCGGCAGTCGAACGCCGACTGTCCTCGGCCCGCGCCGCCGGACAGGTTGTGAGGGCACCGGCCGATGAGTGAGGCGATGCCGAAAAACAGCGTGCGGTTGGCCCACCGGCGGAGGCAGAGGGCGGTGAAGATTCACAAGTTACCTCTAGGCAAGCCCGCCGCACTAATGCACAATGTTCGTATCCCGAGAAAGGGAGGGTACATGTCTCTCGTAGCCGAACGGCCGACCCGAACAAGCGGGCCTTCCATCGAATCTCCGACATCTGCCCGCCCTTGGCGGGTTGGGTTGTTGTCGCTCATCTTCGCTGCACTGTGCGGTTGGGTGCTCCTACCCCTCTTCGTAACCGCCGGCCTCGCCATAATGGCCTTGACGATGTTGACAGGAGCGGCCGCGGTTGCGGGCTACCTGGCGGCTGTTGGTCCCCCGTCGGAGTAGAACGGCACGAGTTTCTTGCGACTGCGCCCTGCCGCGTTTGGTTTCTACTTCTTCTTGGGCTTCTTTACCTTGGGCGGCAGCAGGGCAATGTGGTCGAGTGCCCGCTCACTCCACTCGGCGACACGCTCGGCTTCGTCACGCCAGACGGGAGGGAGAGCCACGTACTCCCCCATCGGCCGCTCCCCCGGTCCGAATGGTCCCGCTCCTTCGATCTCGAGCAGTGAGGCGCGCTCGGCCACAGGGAGACGCACCCCAACATCGGATCCAAACAGGCCCATGAACATGTTGCCGTTCACGAATGCGGCCAGATTGCCAAACATCGGTTTGATCTCGACTCGCGGGTCATCGGGAACAATCGAACGGAAATAGTCCTTATCCGCTTCGGTTGGTTTTGGCATCTGCACGATTCCTCCGTCGGGTCGAGTTCGAGATTTGTTGAGGTCCGTCAGTGTGCAGAGCGAACCTCTTGAACACGGGTTGTCAGGGATCGAATCCTCTCCAGGTCAACATCAACGCCAATACCAGGCTCGGTGAGGGGAACCGGCAGCGTTCCCCTCACCATCGTCCACGGCGGGTCAACAATGTCCTCTTCCCAATAACGGTCGCTCGGACTCAGATCGCCGGGTAACTCAATAGATGCGAGTGAGGCCAGTGCCACGTTGTGGGCACGGCCCACACCGGTTTCCAGCATGCCACCCACCCAGACATCGATGCCGTTGCCCACGGCCAGGTCGATCATGGTCAGCGCCGCCGTGAAGCCACCAACCCGGCCGGGTTTCAGATTGAGCACCCGCCCGGCCTGTAAAGCGATCATGCGGTCCAGATCGGTAACGGTGGCAATTGATTCGTCGAGACAGACCGGAGTCGTCAGGCGCCGCTGGAGATCGGCATGCCCCTCCCAATCATCCGCCGGAAGCGGCTGCTCGATCATCTGGAGTCGGAACTCATCCAGAGCAGCCAGGAGATCGAAGTCGTTGCGGGTGTAGGAGCAGTTGGCGTCCACGGTCAGCGCTATCCGGTCGCCGACCGTTCCGCGAACTGCTCGCACGACCTCGAGATCGGCACCGGGTTCGATCTTGAGTTTGACTCTTTGGTATCCCTGGCGAACTGCACCGGCCGCCGCCGCGGCGGTCTCCTCCGGCGTCTCTGCCATGCCGAGGGCAATCCCGGCTGCTACTTCCGTGCGGGTGCCGCCCAGCAACTGGGCGAGAGGTAGACGTGCTCGTCTCGCGGCCAGGTCCCAACAGGCCATTTCAACGGCGGCCCGTGCCATCGGTTGGCCGGCGGCGATATCGTCCATAGCGGCGATGGCTCCTGAAGGATCTTCAGAATCAAGCCCAACCACCTCGGGCGCCAGTTGATCGGTGATCGTCGCCCATGCCGTGTCAACCGTCTCGCTGGTGTAGCCGGGAACCACGCCTGCCACGCATTCCCCCCAGGCGGCGGTGCCGTCACCGTCCTCTAGCTCCACCAAAAGCAATCGACGGTTGGTGACCGGCCCTAAAGCCGTGACGAACGGCGCACGGAGAGGCAGCTCGATCTCACGCACGGATAGCCGTTCGATACGCATGACCCCCAGTCTGCCTTGTTTTGGCGACGTTGGAACACGAATGGCGTGTATGTGCGACGCCAAAACCATAAAGAGAGTCAGCGGATGCGGTGATCACCCGTGTAGATGTTGCATTCCTCGCCTCGTAGGAAACCCACGACGGTCACACCCAGCTCCCGCCCCAGGTCGATGGCGAGCGAGGAGGCGGCAGAGACGCCGCACACGATGGGCAGGCCGGCCACCGCAGCCTTCTGGACCATCTCGAAGGACACCCGCCCGGAAACCAGCAGGATCAGCTCCGGCAACGGCCAGGCCTCTACAGCAAGGGCACCGACCAGTTTGTCGACGGCGTTGTGGCGGCCGACGTCTTCTCGCAGCGCCACCAGCTCACCGGAGGGAGTGAAGGCGGCGGCGGCGTGGATACCCCCGGTCAGGGTGAACGCCGATTGGAAAACCCGCATCTTTTCGGGCAGCGAGAAGAGCACGTTCCGGTCGAGCACGGGTCCATCCGGCAGCGGAGGGGCCGCCACCCGGACCGCATCGATCGAAGCCTTGCCGCACACCCCGCATGAGGAGCTGGTATAGAGGTTTCGCCGGAATTGCTCGGGATCGACTGTGACGCCGCCGGCCAACTCCAGTACCCATCGATCGCCCCGCTCGTCTCCCGGGAGCGGTCTGATAGCCCCAATCTCGGCGGGTCGAAGAATGATGCCTTCAGTGAGGGCAAACCCGAGCGCCAGATCGGCATCGTGACCGGGGCTTCGCATCAGGACCGCGATGGGAGTGTCGCCCAACCGCAACTCGAAGGGCGCCTCGGCGACGACGTGATCGGTATACATCTCCCGACCGGTCGGGCCGATCCTGATTACCTGCACTTGTTCGGTGGGATCCACGGGTGGCAGCTTATCGGGCCGTGGCCTTTCGCTACCCGGTGGTTTCGATCCGGGTGATGATCTCGTTGACCGGATAGGCCAGCGTGGCGGATGGGGTCACCGGCCCAATATCGACCCACGGGTTGGCTCCTACCCGGTAGGCCGCCTGCCAGCGGAACGTCACCGTCAACGGATAGCCGTTCACGTCTGCGAAACATCCGGTCTGGCCTTCGTGATTGCAGGTTTTGGTCTCATAGACGTGAAAGGCGGAACCGTCCGGGTACGCGGAGAAGCGACCTAGCTGGGATTCGTTGAGAACCAGCGGGGAGGTCG
>JAHEDM010000274.1 GCA_024641205.1 Actinomycetes bacterium | reverse complement strand
ATCAACAACGCCGGTGGCTTGATCACGGAACGGCGCGAAACGGGGGACGGCCTCGAGTTGACGCTTGCTACCAATCTGCTCAGCCACTTCCTTCTCACCAATCTGTTGATCCCCCGGCTTGCCTCATCTGCGCCGGCTCGCATCATCAACGTTTCTTCCGGCGGGATGTACACCCAGCGCATCCGGGTCCGGGATCTCCAGAGCACCCGCGGCGAATACAAAGGGTCGATCGCATATGCCCGCGCCAAGCGGGGACAGGTCATCCTCACCGAGCTATGGGCCGAGCAGTTGGCCGACCAGGGCATTGCGGTCCATGCCATGCATCCCGGTTGGGCCGACACGCCGGGAGTCGAGGAATCCCTGCCCCTGTTCCGCAAGGTCACCAAGCCTTTCCTTCGCACCCCGGAGCAAGGTGCCGATACGATCGTCTGGTTGGCCGCCTCAGATGAGGCTGCAGAAACGACCGGGAAGTTCTGGCTCGATCGGCGCTCCCGACCAACCCACCGGTTGAAAAGCACCGTCGAGGCTATTGAGGACCGGCAGGGATTGTGGGACGCCCTCAACGATCTGGCAGGAACCCACTTCTGACCTCCCCGGTTCTGGCGTGAGTTTCCTGCGCGAGACGCAGGTTTTTCACGCAGGAACGGATCGGTAGTGTTGCGCGATGGACGCTATCGCCTGGCTGCTCGAAGGGGATCCAGCGATTCGGTGGCAGGTCATGGCGGATCTCACGGGCGCACATCCAAGCGAGGTCGGCGCCGAGCGCTCCAGGGTGGCAGAGGTCGGGTGGGGAGCCCGACTGCTCGGCGCGCAGGATCCCGACGGGAAATGGGGCGGCGGGCACTACTCGCCCAAATGGACCTCAACGACGTATACGCTTCGACTCCTTCGCCACCTCGGCATCGACCCCCGTCACCCTGCCGTCCAACGCGGTATGGAGACCCTGGCTGGGCGCGCAGAGTGGTTCGACGGTGGGGTCAGCTATTTCCCCTCGCTTCGAGAAGGAGAAGCCTGCGTCACCGGGATGACGTTGGCGCTGGCTTCCTACTTCGGTGGCTTTGACAGCCGGCGGGAGTCGATGGCCGGCTGGTTGCTAGGACAGCAACTCGAGGACGGCGGATGGAATTGTGAGACCAGGCAAGGGTCGACCCGATCCTCGTTCAACACAACAATCCTGGTGTTGGAAGGCCTGCTCGCATTCGAACGGACCCATCCGGCCGGTCTCGTGCGCACGATTCAGGCGGCCCGCCGGCGGGGTCACGACTACCTGCTCGACCGAAAGATGATGCGGTCATTGACCACCGGTGAGATCATCCGCGAACCATGGACCCGGTTCTCTTTCCCGCCCCGGTGGCACTACGACGTGCTGCGTGGTCTCGACTACCTCCAAGAGGCCCATGTCAGACCCGACGATCGGGTCGGTGAGGCCATCGAGCTGGTGCTGTCCAAGCGAACCAAAGATGGCAGATGGAAACTGCAAAACCACCACTCAGGACGTGAGCATTTCAAGATGGAGCAGACCGGACAACCGAGCCGGTGGAACACGCTGCGGGCGCTCCGAGTCTTGCGCTGGTACGGGATCGAATAGCTTCCGCCGACCGGCAGTGGGCCTGACCTTTTCGTCGAGCGCTTGTGACCTCTGCGCACCAAGGAGGATCGATCTCCTCTTGCGGTAACCGGAATTCGGCGCGACGGTGGATTCGGCAGCGGTAGAGAGCCGATATGGTGTCTTCGATCGAAGTCCGGGACCTGCGGAGAACATACGGCGACGTCATCGCCGTCGACGGGATCTCCTTCGACGTCAAAGAAGGGGAGATATTCGGACTCGTCGGCCCAAACGGTGCCGGAAAGACCACCGCCGTCGAGTGCGTGGAGGGACTCCGCCGGCCCACCTCGGGTCGGGTCCGATTGCTCGGCCTGGACCCATCGAGGGAACGGCTCAGGGTCGCAGAGAGGATCGGTGTTCAATTGCAGGAGAGCGCCCTGCCGCCCCGGCTCCACGTTGCGGAGGCGCTTGCACTGTTCGGATCCTTCTATCGCCGCCCGAACAACGTCGATGACCTCTTGGACCTGTTGGGGCTCAACGAGAAACGGTCGGCGCCCTTTGCCAAGCTGTCGGGTGGACAAAAGCAGCGTCTGTTCATAGCTCTTGCACTGGTCAATCGGCCCGAGGTGGTCTTCTTCGATGAGCTGACCACGGGTCTCGATCCTCAGGCGAGACGCTCGATGTGGGACCTGGTCCGGAGCATCCGCGACCTCGGCTGCACCGTGGTCCTCACAACCCACTACATGGAGGAAGCCGAACGGCTTTGTGATCGGGTCATGATCGTGGATCGGGGTCGTATCGTCGCGTTGGATACGCCCGAGGCGCTGATCGGTTCGCTGAATATCAATCGGCGGATCGTCTTCGGGCTTCCGGAAGGCCAGGACGCGGCGAGCCTGGCCGGGCTGCCCACCGTTAGCCGGATCGAGCAAAGCGATGAGCGGGTGATTGTGTACGGCCACGGCAACCACTTCGCCGGTTCGGTCGTCAACGCTATGGAGGACGCCGGGTTGCCCTTCACCGACCTGCGTACCGAGCAACCGAATCTGGAGGACGTTTTTTTGTTGTTGACCGGCCGGGAGATGAGGGAATGACCCATCGCTCTACGACCGGACCTTGGACGGTCGGCCATCGCGACGGCCCGGTCACGGCTCGAGCGCTGGCGTCCCTCGTGGTCGTCAATCTCAGGCTGTATGTTCGGGAGCCGATCGGAGCCTTCTTTACGTTGGCCTTTCCGGTGATGCTCGTCCTCATCTTCGGCGCCATCTTCGGGAATCAGCCCGAAGACATGTTCGACGGGCGCGGCTCCATGGACATTTCGATGCCTGCCTACACAGCGCTGATACTCGGTTCGGTCGGGCTTCTCGGAGTGGCCATCAACACCAGCAGCTACCGGGAGGCAGGCATTCTCCGACGCTTCCGGATGACGCCCTTACGACCGCTTGTCTATATCGCCGCCGACGTGATCGCCAACTTGATCATGACGCTGGTGGGGATGGCTGGAGTGGTGGTCGTGGGATGGCTCCTGTATCGAGTGCAGTTCGAGGGCCGGGCCTTGAGCGTCTTCCTCGCCGTCGTACTGTCGGGAATTGCGATGTTCTCGGTCGGTTATTTGATCGCCGGACTGGCGCCCAACGCCAGGGCCGCCCAGGTCATCGGGATGGTGGTGCTCTACCCGATGCTGTTCATGTCGGGGGCGGGGATGCCTCTAGAGGTCATGCCCGATTCGGTCCAGACGATCTCGACCTACCTTCCCTTGACCTACGTGGTGAGGCTCCTGCGCGGATTGTGGTTTGGCGAGGCATGGGGATCGCTCCTCCTGGAGACGGGCGTCCTCGTCGGCGTCTTCGTGATCTGCACTG
>JAHEDM010000031.1 GCA_024641205.1 Actinomycetes bacterium | reverse complement strand
AACAACCTCGTCAACGTCCTGCTGGTCGGCGAAGGCCGCAACCGCACCAACGTCGGTCGGTGAGATCCCGTCGACCACCGGCCCCAATTCGGCCAGACCGGGGTTGCCGGGGAGGGAGGTCAGCGTGCTGAGCTGAGCGCTCTGGGCCAGCTTCCAGCCGATGGCGTGTTCGCGCCCTCCGCCCCCGAGCAGCAGCACGTTCACGACGATCGAGTCAGGACTTGCTGGCGCTCGGGTCCCACCGAGACCCAGCCGATGGGAACCCCGGTCCGTTCCTCAATGAATTCGATGTACTGCTGGGCTTCCTTGGGAAGATCGGCGAACCGCCGCACGCCGGTTATGTCTGATTTCCAGCCGGGCAGCTCCTCGTAGATGGGAGTGCAGTTGTACAGCACTCGTTGCTGGCGGGGTAGCTCGGTGTAGGTCTCGCCGAGCGAGCTATAAGCCACTGCCACCTGCAGAGTGTCGAATTCGGAGAGGATGTCGATCTTGGTGAGGAAGATCTGGGTGAGGCTGTTGACGCGCGCTGAGTAGCGGAGAGCGACAAGATCTAACCAGCCGCAGCGCCGCCTGCGTCCGGTTACCGTTCCAAACTCTCCTCCGACGGTAACCATGGTCTCGCCGATCTCATCCGAAAGCTCCGTCGGGAACGGCCCAGTGCCGACTCGCGAGATGTATGCCTTGGCGACGCCGACCACCCGATCGATTGCTTTCGGCCCGATCCCCGAACCCGTCAGTGCCCCGCCGGCCGTAGGGCTCGATGAGGTCACGAACGGATAGGTCCCATGGTCGATATCGAGCAGCGTTCCCTGGGCGCCCTCGAACAGGACCGTTTGCTTGGTCTCGATAGCCTCCCATATCAACAACGACGTATCGGTAACGAACGGAAGCAACGCTTCCGCGTAGCTGAGGTACTCGGTGGCGATCTCCTCGGCGTCCATGGGAAGCTGGTTGTAAACCCTCGTGAGCAGTTTGTTTTTATCGGCCAGCACCACATCGAGCTTGTCGCGGAAGATCTTGGGGTCGAAGAGGTCCTGGATCCGGATCCCCTGCCGCGAGTACTTGTCGGTGTAAGCAGGGCCGATGCCCTTCTTGGTGGTGCCGATCATCTGCCGTCCCAGGTACCGCTCCATGACCGCGTCGAGCTTGCGGTGGTACGGCATGATCAAGTGGGCATTGGAGGAAATGCGAAGCCCCGAGGGGTCGACGCCCCGCTCGGTGAGCATGGCGATTTCGGCGAGCAACACCTTCGGGTCGATGACGCATCCTGAGGCGATCACCGGCGTGCAGGCCGGGTACATCACTCCGCTGGGAATCAACGAGAGGGCGAACCTCTCCGCCCCGATGACGATAGTGTGACCGGCGTTGTTGCCGCCCTGATAGCGCACGACCAGGTCGGCGTTTTCGGCGAAGACGTCGGTTACCTTTCCTTTACCCTCATCACCCCATTGGGCGCCTAACACGATCGTGGCGGGCATGAATTGGCTCCTTACTGCCGCGCAGTCATGGTAGTGGCGGTCGTCTGCACTTCTCCCGAAGACGCATACCCCACCCTTGCCGTGGCTTGAATGGCAGGTTGGTCTCGCGGGATCACTATGCTCAATCAGGCTGAACCCGGAGGAATTACCGTGCCGCGCATTCGCGCCGCAAATATCGAAGAACACAAAGAGCTGACCCGCGGGCAGATTCTGCAAGCCGCACAGGAGCTATTCCAAGCCGAGGGATACACGGAAACGTCCCTCGGGGATGTCGCCAACCGGATCGGGATCGGGCGAACGACGTTCTACGAGTACTTCACAGACAAGGAAGATCTGCTGTGCTCGTTGGTCGAGGCGACCCTGCCCGGGATCATCAGCGACATCATCGCCAACGTGCCCCGTGATGTGAGTCCCGCCGAACAGCTCTCCCACCTGGCTATCGGGATGGTTGAGTTCGTTTCGACCGATGCCATGCTGGGGAGGGTCCTCCACACAGACGCGTCGCGTCTCTCGCCGGCTGCCCAGCTGCGGGTCAGGGCCACCCACAGCGAATTCGGCAACGAGTTCATGCGCATCTACATGCAGGGGGTTGGATCGGGAACCTTGCGACCGTATCCGCCCGACCTGGCGGGCAGGTTCCTCCAAGAACTGATGATGTCGGCCGCCCGCTCGTTGATCGCTCTCAAGGAACCGACCGAGCGCCTTTCCGAAGTGACCGGCAGCATGGTCGACTTCATGCTGCACGGCCTCAGCACCTGATGACCCGCCTCCTGTTTCAGGGAGGTAGCGTCTTCGACGCCACCGACACGCCACCGGCGTTCGCAGATGTGGTTGTTGAGGACGGACGTATCCTCGAGATTGGATCCGGTCTCGATGGGGACCAGGCCATCGATTGCACTGGATTACATCTGCTGCCCGGACTCTTCGATACCCACGTCCACGTCATGCTCGGTCATATCGACATGTGGAAGCTGGTCCAGACTCCCTTCTCCTACCGGTTCTTCGAGGCATCCAAGAACCTGGCGGCAACACTTCAGGCCGGGATCACCACGGTGCGCGACGCGGGTGGCGCGGACCTTGGGGTGAAACAAGCCGTCGCGGACGGCCTCATTGCGGGTCCGCGGATGCAGATTTCTCTCATCATGCTGTCCCAGACAGGCGGTCATGGTGACGGATGGATGGCCTCCGGCGGCACCGTTGAGCTGTTTTCTCCGTATCCGGGAATGCCGGAGGGGATCGTCGACGGCGTTGATGAAATGCGGCGGAAGGTGCGGGAGTTGGTACGGGACGGTGCCGACGTGATCAAAGTGGCCACGTCGGGAGGCGTGCTTTCGCCGCGTGATGAGCCGGCCCATGCGCACTTCCGATTGGCCGAGCTCGAGGTGTTGGTCGAGGAAGCCAAGGCGGCAGGGATCAGCGTGATGGCGCACGCCCAGGCGACGATCGGCATCAAGAACGCCATTCAGGCAGGCATCCGCTCGATCGACCACGGGATCTATCTGGACGATCAGGCGATTGAGATGATGCTGGAACGTGGCACGTTCCTGGTGCCAACGTTGGTCGCACCCACGGGAGTGCTGCGGGCCGCCCAAGCGGGGGCTCAGATACCTGAGGCATCGCTGGCCAAGGCACGCGAGGTGATCGAAGTCCATAGGGATTCATTCCGTCGGGCCGTACAGGCCGGCGTCAAGATCGCCATGGGCACCGACACCGGGGTCACTCCTCACGGTGAGAACCTGGCGGAGTTGGCGCTCATGGTCGAGGGCGGTATGACTCCGCACCAGGCCCTGGTGGCCGCCACCCGGACGGCTGCCGAGCTCATGGGACTCGAAGCCGAGCTGGGAACGCTCGAGCCCGGCAAGCGTGCCGATATGGTCTTGGTGGAAGGAGACCCCTTCGACGTCTCCAGCCTTCCGGACCGCATCACCCAGGTGTGGAAAGACGGCCGCCGGGTCGTCTAAGCCGGTTTTGGCGTCTTGGAACTGCGGATATTTCGGGCATTCAGGACGCCAAAACCGTTCTATCGAGCACACAGCGTGAGGTCCCGTTAGGAATCGCCTGTCGGACGCTTCGCTAGCTTTGAGAGAAAGAATCCTTGAACGATCCCGCAGGGTCGGCCGATAGGTAGGTAGGGACAACGCAAGGGCGGCGCGGAGGTCTGATGCTGGAACGCGAACTGAAGCTCAATGCGCCTGTCGACTTCCGCTTGCCCGATTTGTCGGTGGGTGAACTCGGAGTCGTTGTCGGTTCATGGCGATACCTCGATGCTGTCTACTACGACACTGCAGATCTTCGACTGACTCGGTGGGGTTGCAGTCTCCGTCATCGCACCAACGAGGGGTGGGCCGTCAAGCTGCCGCCGACGGGAGAAGGCAACCTGCAAGAGCGTCTGGAAGTCAGGTTCGCCGGTGGGTGGGATCAGATCCCCAGCGCCGCTCAGGCCTTGGTGCGCGTCTATGCCCGTCGAGCGCCCATCCAGCAGATCGCCAGGTTGCGGACCGTACGCAAACCTTTGTTCTTGATTGACCGACTGGGTACGTCCGTGGCCGAAATCGTCGATGACGATGTCTCGACCTATCGCGGCCGGGGCCCGGCCGGCCGGTTCCGGGAGATCGAGATCGAGTTGGCCGAAGGCGCCGATGCAGAGATCCTGGAAGAGATCGTTTTGGGTCTCCGGGCGGCCGGGGCAGGGTCAATAACCCGGACAAGCAAGCTGGCCCGGGCGCTCGGAACCGTTGCCTTCCAAGATGCCGATGTCGTGGCCGTGGAGCCGGGAGACGATCCCGGTGTCGGCGAAGTGGTCGAAGCTGCCATCGTCCGCTCAGTGCATCGATTCATCGTTCACATGCCGGGTGTGCAGATCGGAGAGGATCCGGAGGCTCTGCACCAAGCGCGAGTGGCGACCCGGCGCCTTCGATCCGATCTGCGCACCTTCGGCCCTCTCCTCGACGAGAGCTGGGTCGCATCTCTCCGAGAAGAGCTGCGGTGGATGGGCAGTGCTCTCGGCACCGTTCGGGACGTTGACGTGCTTTGGTTGCGGCTCGAGGCAACGTCGCAGAAGCTTCCGGCCGGAAACCTATATCCACTGCGCGTGATGAAGACCATGCTGAACGCTGCGCATAAGGAGCGGCGCGCTGCCCTTCTGGAAGCCGTAGATCAGGACAGGTATCTCGAACTCCTCGACCGGATGGTCGATGCTGCCAATCATCCCCGCCTCTTGCCTTCGGCCCAGCGAACTTCTCGGGAAGCCTTGCTGGAGCTGGTCAGGGCTCCTTTCGAAAGGCTCATGCAAACGACCCGGGAGCTGCCGGCGGCACCGGCCGATCCGGATCTGCATCGCATCCGTATTCGAGCCAAGCGCGTCCGGTACGCGGCCGAAGCCGTTGCGCCCATGGTCGGCAAGAAGGCCGTTCGGTTCGCGGCGGCCGCCGCCGCTTTGCAGGACACGCTGGGCGAACTTCAGGACGCGGCCGTCGCACACGCCTGGTTGTCCCAGGCGGCTCAACTGCATCCGGCGGTTGCCTTCACTGCGGGCCAGCTCGCCGGGTTCGAACTCATCAGAGCCGAGTCGGCCCGAGCCGGGTGGCGTGCGGCATGGCGGGAACTCAAACGCTCCAAGCTGCGGAGCTGGATGTGACCCTCATTCGAGCGGCAGGCGGTCTGGTCACCCGATTGGATGCAGTAGGTGACCGCCAGGTCCTCGTGGTACACCGCTCTCGCTACAACGATTGGAGCTTTCCCAAAGGCAAGTTGGATGAGGGAGAAGGGTTCGAAGATGCCGCCCTGCGAGAGGTTGCCGAAGAAACGGGCCTGACGTGCCGCCTCGACGGTGAGCTGGCCCCGACCCGTTACCGGGACTCCGCCGGTCGCCCCAAAATCGTCAGGTATTGGCTCATGATTCCGATCGAAGGCGATATCGGCGACTTCGTTTACAACACCGAGATCGACGACGTGCGCTGGGTCCAGGTGGAAGCGGCACGCGCACTGCTGAGCTATCAGCACGACCGTGACCTACTCGCCGGGTTGCAGAATGCGGACCCTGGTTAGTCCCGGAAGTCGGGGGTCGGCTCGCGCCGAGCGGACTGGTCGGGATCGTACGGCAAGGCAACGCTGATGCCCTCTTCGGTGCGGGCCGCGAAGTTCTCGAGCATCCAGGCTTGGGAATCGAGCGACTCCTCGTCCGGTCCGGGGTGCAGCCGGACGTAGGTGTTGTCCGCCTGCAACTGTCTGGCCTGCACGTTGTCTTTGAGATGCACAAATAATACGGAGTCACGAATCAGGCCCAACAGTCGGTCCCGCACCGGAAACAGAACCTCGACGCGACGGTTCAGATTGCGCGGCATCAGGTCGGCGCTTCCCAGCAGCATCTCTTCATCGCCTCCGTTGCGGAAGTAGAAGATGCGAGCGTGTTCGAGGAACCGCCCAACGATCGAAGTGACCCGGATGTTTTCGCTCAACCCGGCGATGCCCGGTCGTAGAGCGCAAATACCCCGGATCTGCAGGTCGATCTTGACCCCTGCTTGAGAGGCCAGGTAGAGGGCCTGGATCATCCTCTTGTCCACCAGGGCATTCATCTTGAAGGCCAGATATCCATCCCCGTGTTGACGGTGTCGTTCAATCTCGCGGTCGATCCGGGCAGCGAATTGCCCCCTCATGGTCGAAGGGGCGACGAGAAGCTTGCGGTATTCAGTCTGGTGGGCGTAGCCGGTCAAAACGTTGAAGAGCTCCGATACGTCGGCTGCGATCTCGTCGTCGCAGGTGAAGAACCCAAAATCGGTATAGATGCGGGCGGTGACCGGGTTGTAGTTGCCGGTGGCCATGTGCACATAGCGGCGGATACCGGACGTTTCCCGACGCACGATCAACAGCAGCTTGCAGTGAGTCTTGAGCCCGACCAGGCCGTACACCACGTGGACGCCTGCCTTTTCCAACTGTCGGGCCCAGCCGAGGTTGTTCTCCTCATCGAAGCGGGCTTTCAGCTCCACGAGCACCGATACCTGCCGTCCGTTCTCGCGGGCCTCGAGGAGAGCGTCGACGATCGGAGAGTTCGGCCCAACCCGGTACAGGGTCTGTTTGATCGTCAGCACCTTCGGATCATTGGCTGCCTGGCGAACCAGTTCGACGACCGGAGCGAAGCTGTCATAAGGGTGGTACGTGAGCACGTCCTGCTGGCGCATCACGGCAAACAGGTCGTTGGCTCCTCTAAACGTAGGAGGGGTCGCAGGCAGGAACGGCTCAAACTTGAGGTCCGGCCGGTCGACACCGGTCAGCTCCATCAGATCGGCCAGACCGACTGGGCCCTCAACGGTGAACACCTGGTAGGGCGCCAACCGCAAGTTCTTAGCAAGCATGGATCTGACCCACTCGGGCATGTCGTGGTCGATCTCCAGGCGGTCGGCCGAGCCGAACCTGCGCAGGCCGACTCCCTGTTCCACGGCCACCGACAGGTCGGAAGCTTCATCCTCCTCGATCTCGAAGTCGGCGTCCCGGGTGAGTCGAAATGGATAGGCGGCCAGCACTTCGACACCGGGAAACAACAGGTCGAGGTTGGCGGCGATCACTTCTTCGATCCACACGAAAGCGTTTGCAGTATCCACCAGCCCGAGGCTGTCGTAGCTGTCGGCGCTCTCCTCGCTGGGGACCCTCAGTAGGCGCGGGAAGGCGGGCGGAACTTTGAGTCGGGCGAAGCGTTCTCCCTGTACCGGGTCGTTGACCAAGACGGCCAGGTTCATGCTCAGGTTCGTGATGTAGGGGAACGGTCGGCCGGGGTCGAACGCCAGGGGAGTGAGTGCGGGGAAGATTTCGCTCTTGAAATGGCGACGTAAGAGTTTCTTCTGCCTGCCTTTGAGCTCGTCGTAGGAGAGTACGGCGAGATCGGCCTCGCGCAGAGCCTTGCTCAGGTCTGCCTGCCAGCAGTCCATTTGCGCGGACAGTTTCGGAAGGAGCTCTCCGCGAATGGCGGCTAGCTGCTCGGAGGGTGTCATGCCGTCCGGTGGGCCGGCGAGTACGCCCGACTCGAGCTGACGGCGCAGACCCGACACCCGGATCATGAAGAATTCATCGAGGTTGTTGGCGAAGATCGATAGAAACTTGACTCGTTCCAGCAGAGGGTGGCGGTGATCGAGAGCTTCTTCCAGGACGCGGTCGTTGAACTGCAACCAGCTGAGCTCCCGGTTGATGAACAGGGAGGGGTCATCCAGGTCGGTGACTAGCGGTACGTTCGGGTGGGTTTCAGCAACCATCATGAAAGGGTGGGCGGGCCTCATCCCAGAGTTATCGGCGGCCCTTCCTGTTCAATATACAGTTTCCTCAGACTTGGCCCCCGGTAGCATGACGTCCGCCGGATCCGCCGGAGAGGGCCGATCGTGAAGACCGTCATCCTGTTTCGCCACGCCAAATCCGATTGGAATGCCCCCTCTGGTGCCGATCACGACCGGCCACTCGCCGAACGAGGACGGCGGGCGGCCGACCAGATGGGACGTTTCCTGGCCGCCCGAGGAGAGGTGCCGGAACTGGCGATTTCTTCGACGGCGCTTCGAGCTCGGGACACGCTGGAAAGGGCGGTGCGGGCCGGTGAGTGGGAATGCCGCGTGGAACTCCTCGGCGATCTTTACCTCCCGTCTCCCTATCGCTTGTTGCATGTGCTTGGACAACAGCCAGAGCCGGTCTCTTCGGTGATGTTGGTTGGCCATCAGCCGGCCTGGTCCGAAGCCCTTTCACTACTTGTCGGTGGCGGCGAGTTCAGGTTCCCAACTGCCGCCATGGCTCGGGTCGATGTCGAAGTGAGTCGATGGGATGAAATCGATCTTGGGCTGGGCGAGCTCAGCTGGCTGGTAACACCAAAGGAATTGGCCGGCGCTTGAGCGCCGGCCAATTCAGCTTCCAGTCACCAGCCTGATTCTCTGGCCGGCTGCTGGTCGCCGGCAGCTATTTGAAAGACACCCAGGCTACATCTGATAGGTCGTCCAGGCTGCTGGCCTTCAAACCCCATTCTGACATCGTGTACACCAGGTCGCCGATCACCAGCGACCGGTGGATCTGCGCCTGCCAGTCATTGGAGTATTCCTCTTCGGCTCCACCCGGCTTCAGCTCAATGTGGGTGACCGTACCGACATCCTCGATGCCGTCCCGGTCGGCGATCACGCCGATAGCTCCGGCGAACCAGTCTTCGCGACCGTCTTCCCACGACCAGGCCTGCACCGGCAACATGGTCAACCCGGAGGCCGGCCAGTAGAGGAAGGCCCGGTGGTCGTACTCGACCTCAGACCATCCGTCGTCGAACGTCATCTTGTGGATCCGCTTTGGGTTGGCGGGGTCGCTCACATCGAACACTGCGACCTGGGTACCTTTGGTTCTTCCTTGCTCGTCTGCATCCTGGCCGATCCCAAGCAGGAGGCCGTCGTCGATGGGGTGCAGGTAGGCGGAGTAGCCGAGAATCTTCAGCTCGCCGAGGACCTTTGGTGCTTCCGGGTTGGAGAGGTCGATGGTGTAGAGCGGGTCGGTCTGGCGGAAGGTGACGACGTAAGCGGTATCCCCGATGTAGCGAACGCTGTAGATACGCTCGCCCCTGCCCAACTCGCCCACTTCGCCGACCTCCTCGAGCACGCCTGCACCTTCCCTGAGTACCTTGACGAAGCTCTCGGAAGCGGAATCATCCCTCCCTCCCCACCACTCGGGTTCGCTGGTGGTGGCCACCCGGAGGTCACCGTCGTACTCCGACATGGCCCACTGGTTGAGGAGAAAGCCCTCGACTTCCCCGGAAGCGACGTAGGAGGCTGCCGCTGCACCGGAGATGTCGAACTTGTGAATCTCGGTGGTGAGGCCAACGAATTCCTTGGCAGCCTGTGCGTCATCGAGGGTGCTCCAGTCGTGCCACCGCTGGGTGGCCACATACAGCGACTCCTGGGAGGCGTAGATCTTGTCACCGTCGGCGAAGACACCTACCGCGTCGGCCGGTTCGAGACCTTGAGATATGTCGATGGTGAGCACGATGAGCGTCCCCAGACCGGAAAACTCTTGAGGGGCAAAGGTCTGTTCGCAGTCGAGCAAGGTTCCCTCGGTGGTGACGGTACGGTTGCCGCGGTTTTCTTCCATCACGAAGTAGGGCAACCAGTTCTCGATCGTCGAGTCTTCGATGACCTGCCGGTTGATTCGCTCTGCCTCGCGCTCGGCGCGCAATCCGGAACCGGTCGGGTAGACAAACTCGAGGCCGGTTGGATACGAATCCACGACCACCCGGACCGTATCACCGACCATGCGGGCGCTGAGGTAACTGCCGTCTACGAAGAGTGTGTTGACGACAGCCATGTCGGCGGGATCTGAGATGTCGACCTCGGACAGGACTGATATTCCTGAGCCGTAGTAGGGGACATCCGGGTTCCAGATCTCCGGAGCCAGCCGCGTCGGAACACCCCACTGATTGGTGCGGGACATGACCAGCAAGGTGTCGCCGGCCAATAGCATCTCCTGGGCCCCAGCGTCATCGAGTCGCAACGAGCCGACCAGTTCGGGTGTATCGCCGCTCACATCGACGTAGTAGAGAACTCCCCGGGCGATTGCGAGGATCCTGGTGCCGTCGGTCTTGACGATATCGGGTTCATCGACGCCAGCTTCCTGGACGTTGGTGGTCGAGTAGTCGACCCCGGCTTGCAGGGCGGAGTTGCGGGTAGCACCCGAGGCCGGCAACGTGGTAGCGGCGTCACCTTCCATGGCCATGTCTTCCATGATCCAGGGCCCTCCGCCCCAGTACCCGTCGCCGAGCCCGTACGGCCCGACCACCTCGAGTGCATGCTCCTTGACGTACTCGAGGAGCGGATCACAAGCATCGAATGGCTGCAACGCGAAGGCCATGGTGGCCGGCGGTCCAATCCGGGGCGTCGTTGTGGTGGTCGGGTTGGTTCCTGGATTGACCGCCCCGGTGGTGCAGGCTGTGGCCAGCAGTGTCATGGTGATCACTATTCCGAAGATCTTTCGCATGGGTGTCTCCCTCGCTGTTACCCCTCCGACGCAGAGAGTGGTGGTGATGGTTCCCAGGGACGAGTCACGAGTCTTGGTGCTGCCCGCTTTCCGGCACACGGTGAGCTGATCGCGGATAGCCGACAGCTCAATCAAACGTTCACCTTCCGTTAACCCGGCGGCCGCGGTGCGGTCACCTCGGTTTTCTAGCGTGACGACCGCCGGAACCGTTCCGGCCTTTGATCGAAGGAGAACCCATGATGAGACGCAGCTACCGTCTGGCGGCGGTGCTCGCCGTCGTCATGCTGGTCGCGGCAGCCTGCGGCGACGGCTCTTCAACTATGACCGCCACCTCCGCATCACCAGGAGCCACCTCCACCACTACCTCGGCCGTTTCCGGAGATGGGATGCTTCCCGTCGTCGACCCGCTGGATGTGACCGGCGACATCGTCACTGCCGGGAGCTCGACCGTATTCCCGTTGTCGGAAGCGATGGCGGCTCGGTTTGAAGATGAGGGATATAGCGGACGAATCACCATCGATAGCATCGGATCCGGAGCCGGCTTCGAGCGCTTCTGCGTTGCCGGGGAGACAGACATCTCCAATGCCAGTCGTCCGATCAAGGACTCCGAGGTCGAATCGTGCCGCAGCATCGGCCGAGAGCCGATCGAGTTCCGGGTCGGGACCGACGCCCTGGCGATCACGGTGAGCCCATCTAACACCTTCGCCACGGATATCACCTTTGAGGAGCTGGCGCTGCTCTTCTCGACTGCCGAGACCTGGCAAGACGTCCGCGCAGATTGGCCGGCCAACAAGATTGCTCGATTTATACCAGGAACCGATTCGGGTACTTTCGATTACTTCGTCGAGGAGATCTTCGATGGGGAAGAGGCTCCCATCCTCAAAGCGGGCAACCTGCAGCAGTCGGAGGACGACAACGTGCTGGTGCAGGGCATCGAGGGAGACACGTGTGATCCCGGCGACGCTTCTACGACCTGCGCGGTCGGCTTCTTCGGCTTTGCCTACTTTGCCGAAAACTCCGGCCAGCTCAGTGTCCTGCCCGTCGACGGGGTGGAGCCCAACCAAGCCAATGTCGATGCAGGCACTTACCCGCTCGCCCGGCCGCTGTTCATCTACAGCACCGCCGACATCATGCAGCAGAAGTCGCAGGTGGCCGCCTTCATCAATTTCTACCTGACGTACGCGAACGAAGAGATCATTGCCGTCGGCTACTTCCCTGCTCCCCGGGACGCCCTCCAGGGCGCCGAGCAGGCGTGGCTCGATGCCATGAGTTGAGCGAACTCCCTCCGATCTACGCTGGGCGCGAAATGACCACTGAGGCAACGTCGGTTGGAGACCCTCGGGTTGCGAGCCTGAAGAAGCGGCCGCGTCCGATGGAGATGCTGATTCAGGGGTCTCTCTTCATCGCTGCAGCCATCTCCATCGTCACCACGATCGGCATCGTCTACGAACTGGGCAAGGAAGCGTTGCTCTTCTTCCAGTCGAAAGATGTGACGTTCGGCGAGTTCTTTTCGTCGACCACCTGGCAGCCGGCCATCCTGGATTTCGGTATTTGGCCGCTCGTTCTCGCCACCGTCATGGTCAGCGTCATCGCCATGCTGGTGGCCCTGCCGGTGGGCCTGGCAACGGCCATCTACCTCAGCGAGTACGCCTCGGAGCGCTCGCGCGGGATCCTCAAACCCATCCTCGAAGTCCTGGCGGGTATTCCCACGGTTGTGTACGGGTACTTCGCCCTGACCTTCATGACCCCGCTGCTCCGCTCGATCCTGGGTGACGGCGTGGTGGAGATATTCAACGACGCCTCAGCCGGTATCGTCGTCGGGATTCTGATCATTCCTCTCGTGAGCTCGATGGCCGAAGATGCCCTCCACGCAGTCCCGATGTCGCTTCGAGAGGCAGCCCACGCCCTGGGAGCCACCAAGTTGGAGACGTCCGTGCG
>JAHEDM010000030.1 GCA_024641205.1 Actinomycetes bacterium | reverse complement strand
CATCATCAAGCAGCTGGAACAACGTGGAGCGGAGGCAGTGATGCTCGGTTGCACCGAAATCGGATTGTTGATCGGCCCGGAAGACACCGACACGTTGCTGTTCGACACCACCCGTATCCATGCTGAAGCTGCTGCCGACCGAGCTGTCGAAAGTGGCTGAAACTCTCCGCGACGGCGTGCCCAGCACGCGACCGAGGACGTGCGCGAGATCGATAGGCGGCCACCTATGCGGACGCTTCCTGTTGCGTACCGCGGTTTTGTGTACGAAGCCAATCTCTCCCTAGTCTTGTCCCGAAAGGAGACGCGCGCGTGAACCTGGCCGATTACCTGCCCATCGCCATCATGCTCTTGCTCGTGATCGTTTTCGCGGTGGCCTCCATCAACCTCGGGAACCTGCTCTCGCCCCGCCGGCCCACTCCCGAGAAGCTGGCTCCCTACGAGTGCGGCATCGTCCCTGAGGTCGAACCTTCACAACGGTTCCCGGTCAAGTTCTATCTGGTGGCGATGCTGTTCGTCATCTTCGACATTGAGATCATCTTCTTGTTCGCCTGGGCGGTTCGATTTCGAGAACTTGGCTGGTATGGATTGGCGGCTGTCGGCATTTTCACCGCACTGGTGATCGAAACCCTCGGCTATGTCTGGAAACGGGGCGCGCTCGACTGGAACATCCCCAGAAGGGCCCGCTATCGCCTCGCTCCCGACACCGTGGATGAGGAGGCCGCGTAGTGGATCAGGCCGTTACGCCGCCCGGGATCATCCTCACTTCGCTCGGCAAGGTAGCCAACTGGGCCCGTACCCGGTCTATGTGGCCTGCCACGTTCGGTCTGGCGTGCTGTGCCATCGAGATGATGGCGGCCGGTACCGCCCACTACGACCTCGCCCGCTTCGGGATGGAGGTCTTCCGGGCGTCGCCCCGCCAAGCAGATCTGATGATCGTTGCCGGCCGGGTATCCCAAAAGATGGCGCCGGTGTTGCGCAATGTCTACGACCAGATGCCTGAGCCAAAATGGGTGATCTCGATGGGTGCCTGTGCTTCCACCGGTGGCATGTTCAATAACTACGCGCTCGTGCAGGGTGTCGATCAGATTGTGCCCGTCGATGTGTATGTGCCGGGATGCCCGCCCGGGCCGCAGTCGCTGATCCACGGGATCCTGACCCTGCAGAACAAGATCATGTCGGGGGAGATCACCTACTGATGACCGAAGTACCAATCAACGGCGCAGAGGCAGCAGAAGAAGCCGTCGAGGCGCCGCCGCGGCCGCTCCCCGACCATCCGACCCTGGCCGGCCTGCTCGAGCAATTCGACGCCGTCGAGTGGCGACTCTCGAGTGGGCAAGACACAGCGGTCGTGCCGAAGAGCCAACTGCGCGACTTCGCCTTGGCGGCGCGCACCGCGGGATTCGAGATGCTGGTCGATCTCACCGCAGTCGACTACCTGCGGGTTCGCAAGATTCGCTTCGAAGTGGTAGTCGGTTTGCTTTCCCTACAGCACAACATCCGCCTGCGGCTGAGGGTGCCGGTCCCTGCCGGCGAACCGGGCGACGACCCAACCGTGCCGTCACTTGTGCCGGTGTATCCGGGCGCCAACTTCTTTGAGCGGGAGACATTCGATATGTTCGGGATCATCTTTGAAGACCATCCCGACCTGACCCGCATCCTGCTTCCCGACGATTGGGTCGGACATCCTCTCCGCAAGGACTTCGCCATTGGAGCCGTTCCTGTGCAGTTCAAGTCCTCCCCGCAGGTGACCTGATGGCCGAAGACACTCGTGCCCCCAAGCCGGCCCGTGAGCATCGCGACGTGTGGATCACAGCGGAGGAAGCTCCCGACTGGATGAGCCACTCGACCGACGAAGGCGCCCAGACCATGCGGTTGGATGAATCGCAGCAGCGACTGGTTGAGCAGATGGGTGTTCGGGTAGCTGACGACTACGTCCTCGACGACCAGATCTCCGAAGACGAGCGGATGATCATCAACATGGGTCCGCAGCACCCTTCCACCCATGGGGTCATGCGCCTCCAGATCGAGCTGGAAGGGGAGATCGTTCGCCGCGTGAAGCCGATCATCGGGTATCTGCACACCGGGATGGAGAAGACCGGCGAAAGCCTGATGTACATGCAAGGCGGCACCAACGTCACCCGGATGGATTACATCGCCCCGCTCTTCAACGAATTGGTCTTTGCGCTTGCCACCGAAAAGCTGCTCGAGGTTGAGATTCCGCCCCGCGCCCAGGCCATCCGGATCCTGATGACCGAGCTGAACCGGGTAGCCAGCCATCTGGTTTCGCTCGCTACCCAGGGTATGGACGTTGGGGCCCTTTCGATGATGCTGTACGGGTTCCGCGAACGGGAGCTGATCCTCGCGTTCTTCGAGAAGACCACCGGCCTGCGGATGAACCACAACTACATCCGCGCCGGAGGCGTAGCCGCCGACCTGCCGGACGGGTGGGAAGAAGACATCGCGGAGATAGTCGAAAAGATCCCCATCGGGGTCGCCGACTATGAAGACCTGCTGAAAGCCAACCCCATATGGGAGGGGAGGACTCGCGGGGTAGGCGTGATCTCTGCCGAGGAATGCCTCGCCTACGGGATCACCGGACCCCCGCTGCGGGCCACCGGCGTCGATCTCGACCTGCGTAAGAGCCAACCGTATTCGGGGATCGAGCAGTACGAATTCGATGTCGCCGTCGGGTCAAACGGCGACGTGTACGACCGGTACCGGATCCGTGTCCAGGAAATTCTCCAATCACTCCGAATCGTCCAGCAGGTGGCCAACCGGATGCCTGCCGGGGATTACCGCACCGACGACCGCAAGGTCACTCCACCGCCCCGCAAGCGGATCGATGAATCGATGGAGGCGCTGATCCATCACTTCAAGCTCTTCACCGAAGGTTTCAAGGTCCCGGAGGGAGAGGCGTACGTCGCCATCGAATCGCCTCGCGGCGAGATCGGCTGTTACATCGTGTCCGACGGAAGCGCCAAACCGTACCGGATGCACATCCGGGCCCCTTCGTTCGCCAATCTGCAAGGTTTGCCGATCATGCTGGCCGACTCACTGGTAGCAGACAGCGTCGCCACGATTGCCTCCGTCGATGCGGTCATGGGAGATGTGGACCGGTGAAGATCTCGCTGCGCTCGATCGTATTTCGTACTTCGTATCTTGTACAGCGCGGGTCGAAGTACGAAGTACGAAGTACAACGTACGTCGAGCTCCCGACGGGAGCTCGACCATGAGCCTCTGGCCAGCCGACGTTCAGGAACGAGCCAAGGAGCTCATCGGCCGGTATCCCGATCCCAAGTCGGCCGTCATGCCGCTGCTTTACCTGGCAATGCGCCAGGACGGCTATCTCACCGAAGCCGGTATGGGAGAGGTGGCCGGCTGGACCGGTCATACCCCGGCGCAGGTCCAATCGGTGGCCACGTTCTACGGCATGTTCAAGACCGAACCTCTTGGCCAGTATCTCGTATCGGTCTGCACGTCGATCTCGTGCATGTTGCTGGGCGGCGACGACGTACTCGAGGCGGTTGAGGAAGCGACCGGGGTGCCGCACGGTGAGACCGATGCAGAACGGCTTTTCTCGGTTGAGCACGTCGAGTGCCTGGGCGCCTGTGGCGGTGCTCCGGCAGTCCAGGTCAACTACGAGCTGATCGAGGGGTCGACCCCGGACCAGGCTCGCGCCCTGTGTCGCTGGCTGCAGGACGAACGCCCGGAAGTCGTCAACACAGACGACATGCAGGAACGGTTCGGTGGCCGCCGCTCGTTCGACTGGGCTATCGCCGAATCGGAAAACGCGGTTGGCCCCTACCCGGCCTTCGGGCCATACGGCACCACCCCGGGGGGAGAAGTATGAGCCACGCGCAGGTTCTCTTCGCCCGGATGGCCGAACACCCGACTGATTCGCACACCCTGGTCATGTATGAAGCTACCGGCGGCTACGTGCAAGCCCGCCGGGCGATGGACATGACCCGTGACGAGATCGTCGAGCTGGTCAAGACGTCAGGACTTCTGGGTCGAGGTGGAGCCGCGTTTTCGGCCGGGTTGAAATGGAGCTTTCTGGCCCCGGCCCGGCCGGCCTACCTCGTCGTCAACGGCGACGAGTCCGAACCCGGCACTTTCAAGGACCGCCAACTGCTGGAGAGAGACCCGCACCAGATGATCGAAGGCATCATTATCGCTTCGGTCGCAAACGAGGTCCGCGAAGCCTTCATCTACATCCGCGGCGAGTACCCGAAACCGGCCCGGCGAGTTCAGCAAGCCATCGACGAGGCGTATGCCGCCGGCTACCTGGGGAAAGGCATCTTCGGTACCGACTACGACCTCGACGTCACCGTGCACCTCGGTGGCGGCGCATACATCTGCGGTGAGGAAACCGCTTTGATCAACAGCCTGGAAGGCAAACGGGGCGAGCCCCGGCTCAAACCGCCTTATTTCCCGGCCGCCAAAGGGCTCTACATGATGCCAACGATCGTCAACAACGTCGAGACGGTGTCGAATCTGCCGCACATCTTCGAGATGGGGACCGACGACTACCGGGCGCTCGGTCATGCCACCGATACCGGGACATTCCTCTTCTCTGTCTCGGGGCACGTCAAAGAACCCGGGAACTACGAACTGCCCCACGGCATCACCTGGCGCGAACTCATTTTCGACGTGGCCGGGGGCATGAGAGAGGACCGGGGACTGAAGGCATGGATTCCCGGCGGAGCCTCGGCTCCCTGGTTCGTCCCCGAGCACCATCTTGATCTCGAGATCACCAAAGAAGCCACAGGTGCAGCAGGGTCGATGCTCGGCTCCGGGGCGGTAGTGGTCATGGATGAGACCACCTGCGTGGTCAAGGCAGCCGAGCGAGTGGTGCGGTTCTTCTCCCACGAATCGTGCGGGCAATGCACTCCCTGCCGGGAAGGCACCACGTGGCTCGAGATGATCCTGCGGAGAATCGAGGCGGGATCGGGCCGGCCCATCGATGCCGAGCTGCTGCTCGACGTTTCGGACAACATCAGCCCCGGCCTGACGTGGCCGCCCAAGCAAACGACCATCTGTCCGCTCGGCCCTTCGGCGGTCTCGCCGATCACCTCGGTAGCGAAATACTTCGCAGACGAGCTCCGGCAGCACATCGTGCAAGGGGGGTGCCCGCTTGACTGATCTCGTCAAGATCACAGTCGACGGCCGGGAGATCGAAGTGCCTGCCGGGGAACTGGTGATCAAGGCCGCCCAGGATCACGGCACGTATATCCCACGTTTCTGCTGGCACCCGCGGATGAAAGAAGTGGGGATGTGCCGGATGTGTCTCGTCGAGATCGAGACACCGCGCGGCACGATCCTCACCACCTCGTGCACCACCCCCGCCTCGGCCGGCATGGTCGTCCACACCGCCTCCGAAACCACCAAAAAAGCCCAGGCGGGCATCCTCGAGTTTCTGCTGATCAACCATCCGCTCGACTGCCCGGTGTGCGACAAGGGCGGCGAATGTCCGCTGCAAGATCAGACCATGGCCTACGGGCCGGGTGAGAGCCGGTTCGTCGAAGAAAAGCGGCATTTCGAAAAGCCGATCCCCATCTCCGACCTGGTGTTTCTCGATCGGGAACGCTGCATTCTCTGCGCCCGGTGCACGCGGTTTGCCGATGAGATTGCCGGCGATCCATTGATCGAGTTCAAGGATCGGGGCAATCACACCCAGGTCCAGACGTTCCCGGATCTCCCCTTCAGCTCGTATTTCTCCGGCAACACCGTGCAGATATGCCCGGTGGGGGCGCTCACCGCCAGCGCCTACCGTTTCAAAGCCCGACCTTGGGATCTGCGCCGGGTCGAGAGCAGTTGCTCCCATTGCACGGTCGGGTGCAGCATCGCGGTCGAAGCCAGTCGAAACGACGTTCTCCGATTCAATGGGGTCGACAACGACGCCACGAACCAGGGATGGCTGAGCGACAAATGCCGTTTTGGGTTCGAATTCATCGGATCGGAAAACCGCCTCCGCACACCGCTCATCAAAGTGGACGGCGAGTTTCAGGAAACCACCTGGGCGGATGCGCTCGATCTGGTGGCAGAACGACTCGGGAGCATCATCGAGGAGCACGGCGGTGAGGCGGTAGGCGGCATCGGTGGCGCACGTTCCACGAACGAAGATGCCTATGCGTTCGGGAAATTCATGCGGACCGTGGTCGGGAGCAATCATCTCGATGCCCAACTCGACGACGGTCTTGATGCTCGTTTTCTGGCCGGGGTATCGCCCCGGGCGAAGATCGGCGATCTCGACCATGCCGCCGCGATCCTGCTGTGGGCTCCCGACCTCAAGGAGGAGTCCGGTTCGCTCTACCTGCGGGTCCGTCATGCGGTGCAAGAGGGCGGGGCCAAGCTGGTCGTGATCCATCCGCGTCGCACCGGTCTGGACGACCGTGCCACCCACAAATTGACCTACCGGCCGGGGCAAGGGTTCGGACTGCTGGCCGATCTGGCCGGCGGCGAGGGTGACTACGCAGCAGTTCTCGAGACCTTGTCGCACGGCCCGGTCGTTGCCATCGTCGGACGGACCGGTCTCACTGAAGCGCCGGAACTGGCGGAAGCCGTAGCCGGGTTCGCTCTTGGTCTTCCCGACGCCACTGTGCTGCCGTTTGCCCGCCGTTCCAACGTCTTTGGTGCGCTCGACATGGGAGTGGCCCCGAGCCTCTTGCCGGGGCGGGTCGCGGCCGACGATGCCGAGGCGATGGCCCAACTGGAAGCAGTGTGGGGTCCGATCCCGACACACGAAGCCCGCGACACCCTGGGAATTCTCGAAGGCCTGGCGGTCGGCGACCTGAAGGCGCTCATCCTGCTCGGGGCCGACCCAGTTCGGGACGTGCCAGATGCTACGGTCGCCCGTCGGGGAATCGAGGCCGCCGAGTTCGTCGTTGCCATCGACCTGTTTCTCACCGATACGAACCAACTGGCGGACGTCGTCTTGCCTGCCGAGGCCTTCGGCGAGAAGGAAGGCACCGTAACCAATCTCGAGGGACGAGTCCAGAAGGTCAACCGCATCGTGACCGGACCCGGCCAATCCCAGGCCGATTGGGCGATTCTTGACGACATTTCCCGGAGGCTGAGCAAGCCGCTGGCTTTCGCCTCCGCGGAAGCGATCTGCAAGGAGATCGCAGACGTAGCGCCTGCCTACGCCGGAATGACGTGGGAGTTGCTCGAGTGGGACGAGAAGGAAGGCGCCGTCGTCCCCTACGGCGAGGCCGTTCAACCGCTCATCCATCATCCGGCCGCAGCCGACCGGAAGGCGCTGGAAGCGATGAGCCGGCAACCGTCGAGCGGGGCGTTCGCCCTCCATCTGGCCCGGACGCTCTACGACGACGGCGTGCTGATGCGCAACAGCCTCTCCCTCCACGCGTTGGCGCCCGGGGCGGCCGTTCATCTGCATCCTGAGGATGCCGGCCGGCTCGGCGTGACCGAGGGGGCGCTGGTCGAGGTCAAGTCGGTGGATGCCTCGATTCGGCTACCGGCCGTCCTCGACTCGTCGCTGCTGACCGGCGTGGTCTACGTACCCTTCAACCAACCGTGGACCCCTTCCCTCGGTGCGGCTCTCTCCGTGGTGGTAGCAGCCGGCAAGGAGGTGAGTGCCTGATGGACGGTTGGGATGTGGCCATCGTGCTCGTCAAGGTGGTCGTCGTATTTGCCTTACTGCTGGTCGCCACCATTCTGCTGGTGTGGATCGAGCGGAAAGTGGTCGCAGACATGCAGAACCGCATCGGTCCAGAACGCGCCGGCCCCTGGGGCATGCTGCAAACGCTGGCCGATGGTCTGAAACTGCTGTTCAAGGAGCAGATCCGCCCAAACAAAGCCGAAGTCGGCATGTATCTGCTTGCCCCGGTGTTGACCCTGATCCCGGCCTTCCTCATTTTCATGGTGGTGCCGATCGGCCCATCGTTCACCGTCACCCTGGGCGGCATCGAACGGGAGATCTCCATGCAAGGGACCGATTTGAATATCGGGCTCCTGTTCATCCTGGCCATGTCGTCACTGGCTGTGTATGCCGTCGTTCTGGCCGGCTGGTCCTCCGGCTCCAAGTACCCGCTGCTCGGGGGCGTTCGGGCAACCGCTCAGGCGATATCCTACGAAGCTGCCATGGGTTTGGCGCTGGTCCCGGTTGTCTTCTACGCCGGAACCCTGTCGATTTCCGAGATCGTTGCTTCGCAGGCCGGAACCTGGGGCGGCATCATTCCTCGCTGGAACATCGTTCCATTGTTCGTGTCGTTCGTGATCTTCTTCATTTCAATCATCGCCGAGACCAACCGGGCCCCTTTCGACCTGGTAGAGGCCGAACAGGAGATCGTCGGTGGGTTCCACACCGAATATTCGGGGTTCCGGTTCGCCTGTTTCTTCCTGGCGGAGTACATCAACATGTTCAACATGTCGGCCATCGCCGCCACGTTGTTCCTCGGTGGTTGGAACGGCCCGACCTTCGGATTGACCGGTTTCTTCGCCTGGGTATTGCCGATCATCTACTTCTTCATCAAGACCTTCGCGTTGATCTTCATCTTCATGTGGGTGCGGGCAACCCTCCCGAGGTTGCGTTACGACCAGTTGATGCAACTCGGTTGGAAGCGCCTCATCCCGGCCGCCCTCGCCTGGTTGGTCTTGTCGGCCTTTGTGGTCGGCATCCGTCAGTTCGGAGCACCATGGAGCTAAACCAGCAACCAGCCGCCAGCAACCAGCCGCCAGCTCTTGACCTGCTGGTGGCCGACTCCCTCGCGCAAGCAGGTGGGCCGCGTGAGACGTGGCTCACAAACACCTGGTTCCGCATGAAGTCGCATAGTGAAGCCGGCAGCTGGAAGCTGGCAGCTGGAAGCTCGGAGAAGCCATGGGCATGATCAACGATCTCCGCAAAGGGTTTGCCGTCACGCTTCGGGTGATGCGCAAGACCATCTTCGGGGATGGTCTGCTGACCACCGAGTACCCGAAAGAGTCGCGCCAAAAGCCCGAGCGTTTCCACGGTCGCCATGTGCTCAACCGGCATCAGGACGGGATGGAGAAATGCATCGGGTGTGAGCTTTGCGCCGGAGCCTGTCCGGCCAGCTGCATCTATGTGCGCGGCGCAGACAACCCGATGGACGATCCGGTCAGTCCGGGGGAACGCTACGGGTTCGTGTACGACATCAACATGCTGCGGTGCATCTTCTGCGGGCTGTGCGTCGAAGCTTGCCCGACGGAAGCCATCACGATGACCCACCTCTTCGAGATGTCGGTCACCGATCGCAACGATGCCATATACACCAAGAAAGAGTTGCTGGTCGATCCCGATGGCATTCCCAATCACATGTTCACCCGCGAACAGGACCCGATGGTCAACCTCAGTGAGCTCAAGGAAGCCGACGGTTGGATGCGGGCGACCGCTCCCTCCGGCCGGGCCGCCTTCGAGGGTATTCCTGGTTGGAGCCGATCGGCCGGGATCGGCCTGCGTCCGCCCGAGCGTGGGCAGGCAGGCGATCTGCCTGAAAGCGAAGGAGGCGAAGATGACTGAACTCATCCTCTTCTTCATATTCGGTTCGCTTGCCCTCGTCGGTGGGCTGACCGTGGTGGCCGCCAAGAACCCGGTCCACAGCGCGATGGGGCTCATGCTCACCCTCTTCTCGCTGGCCGTGTTCTATGTGGTGCAGGCCGCTCATTTCGTGGCCGCCGTGCAGGTGATCGTCTATGCCGGCGCGGTCATGACCTTGTTCCTGTTCGTCATCATGCTGATCGGGGTCGACAAAGAAGAGAATCTGACCGAGAACATCAGATTCCAGCGCCCGCTGGTTGTCCTGCTCGGCCTGTCGGTGGTCGTGATCGGCGTGGTCGTTGCAGTCGGCGGGCGGTTCACCTGGGTGACGGGGCCTGCTATCGCCGGCCCGGAAGTCAACGGCACGGTTGAAGCGATCGGCGACGACCTGTTCACCGTCTGGCTCCTTCCGTTTGAAGCCACGTCCCTCCTCCTGATCATTGCTGCGGTCGGTGCGCTGGCCCTTGCCTTCTACTCACCCCGCCGGCGACAACGCAGCGAGGAGGATGCCCCATGACGGTAACCGTCGACTGGTATCTGATTCTTGCTGCAGTGCTGTTTGTGATCGGTGCCGCAGGTCTGCTCATCCGCCGCAATGCCATCATCATGTTCATGTCGATCGAGCTGATGCTCAACGCCGTCAACCTGACCTTTGTCTCGGTTGGACGGGAGTTGCAGAACCTCGCCGGTCAGTTTGCCGTCTTCTTTGTGCTGGTAGTGGCCGCCGCTGAGGTCGTCATCGGGTTGGCGATCATCGTTTCGATCTTCCGGGCTCGGGCAACCGCCTCGGTCGACGAACTCTCGGAGATGAAGGGATGAAGATCTCGCTACGCTCGATCAGCTTCCAGCATCCAGCTTCCAGCTTCCAGCTTGATGTTCTGGCCGGCCGCCCGGTTGTCACGAGGAGGTTGCACCCGTGAGCGACTTCCTCATCGAGAACATCTGGCTCGTCATTGCCTTGCCTGCTTTGGGAGCAGTGTTCCTGCATTTCTTCGGGCGGCGGATCGGCGAGCCGTTCGCCGGGTGGATCGCTTCGGCGATGATCGGGTCGTCGTTCGTCATCGGGCTGATCGCGGCTGTTCCGTTCTTCCGGGGCGAAGCTCACCCGGAGACGGTCTACCTCTTCGACTGGATCCCTGCCCTGGGCGCTAGAGCCGAACTGCTGTGGGATCCCCTTTCGGCGCTGATGGTCCTGGTGGTGAGCGGCGTCGGAACGCTGATCCACATCTACTCGGTCGGGTACATGCACGGCGACGAACGATTCGGGCGATTCTTCACCTACCTCAACCTGTTCGCGACTTCCATGCTGACCCTGGTGCTGGCCAACAACTTCGCCGTCCTGTTCCTCGGCTGGGAGTTGGTCGGCCTGTGTTCCTACCTGCTCATCTCGTTCTGGTTCACTCGTCCGTCGGCGGCAGCGGCAGGCAAGAAGGCGTTCATCGTCAACCGGATCGGCGACTTCGGCTTCATGATCGCCTTGATGCTGGTCTTCACCACTTTCGGCACGCTGTCCTACAGCCAGGTACTGGAGAACCCCGGCGAGCTACTGGGAGCTGGGACGGCCACGGCCATCGGACTCCTCTTCCTGGTCGGAGCGGCGGGCAAGTCGGCCCAGATACCGCTCTACGTTTGGCTGCCGGATGCGATGGAAGGCCCGACCCCGGTCTCGGCGCTGATCCATGCTGCCACCATGGTCACCGCAGGCGTCTACGTTGTGGCCCGCACCTCGCCGATCTACGCACTCTCGGATACCGCTTCGGTGGCCGTCGCCACCATCGGTGCGCTCACGGCACTGCTGGCTGCCACCATCGCCGTCGCTCAACGGGACATCAAACGAGTGCTGGCGTACTCGACCATCAGCCAGCTCGGTTACATGTTCATCGGGGTCGGCTCCGCCGCCTACGTGGCGGGGGTCTTCCACCTCATGACCCATGCCTTCTTCAAGGCGCTGCTGTTCCTTGGAGCCGGTTCGGTGATCCACGCGATGGCGGACGAGCAGAACATGAACAAGATGGGTGGCCTCTTTGGGAAGATGAAGATCACCGGATGGACGATGGGGATCGCCACGCTGGCCATTGCCGGCATTCCCCCGCTGGCCGGGTTCTGGTCGAAGGACGAGATCCTGGGTACGGCCTTCGAAAAAGGCGGGTTCTACTACGTTCTGTGGGCGATCGGGCTGATCACTGCCATGATCACCGCCTTTTACATGTCCCGTATGTTCATCCTCACCTTCCTCGGGAAGCCGCGCTGGGATGACGGTGTGCATCCCCACGAGTCTCCCTTCACCATGACGGTCCCCCTGATGGTCCTGGCGGCGCTGACGGTGGTCGGTGGCCTGGTCAACACGCCCTTCCGGCTGGGCCTCGAGCATTTCCTGGAACCGGCCTTCGAAGGCGTTGAGCTGGCCCACGCTCCTGAGGGAGCACTGCTGTGGATCCTGGCGGGTGTCTCCGTGCTGGCAGGGGTGATCGGCATCCTCATGGCCGCCGCCCTTTACCTGGGTCCGGAGGAGCGTCGCGAGGGGCTGCTGGCCAGGATTCGCCGCCCCTGGTTCGCCATGGAGAACGCCTACTGGGTCGATCAGATGTACGGAAGGATGATCGTGCTCCCCGGCAAGAAACTCTCGAATTGGGCGGCGTTTTCCTTCGATAACCGGCTGGTCGACGGGATCGCCAATGGTTTGGGGGTGCTGGTGCAGCGAGTCTCCACCGCCCTGCGGCCTCTCCAAACCGGTTTGGTGAGGAACTATGCGCTCGTGCTGGCCGCCGGTGCGGTTGGTCTGGTTGTCTGGTTCTTGAGTAGTGGGGGGTTGTAGGTGGACTTCCCGATTCTCTCAGTTCTGATCCTCCTGCCGGCCGCCGCCGCGATGCTCATCGCGCTGATTCCTGAGCGCCGCCGGGAAGTGATCCTGCCCGTCGGCGTGGCATTGAGCATGCTCCCGCTCGGGTTGGCCGCCTACCTCTTTTTTGCTTTCGAAAAGGGCGTCGCTGCGTTCCAGTTCGTCGAGAAGGCTCCCTGGTACGAGCCGTGGGGTATTTCCTGGCACCTCGGAGTCGACGGTATCTCTCTGCTGTTGGTGGTACTGACCACGATCCTGGTACCCATCTCGCTGGCCGCGTCGACATCGATCGTCGACCGGCTCAAGCTGTTCGTGG
>JAHEDM010000029.1 GCA_024641205.1 Actinomycetes bacterium | reverse complement strand
GCGGATGCCGCACGATCGAACGCCATCAGAACCGTCACATAACCTCTGACAGCACCCAGATCGAGGAGAGCCCTCTCGACCGTTGTAGTCGGTATCCCATCGACGACGGTCACGTCCGTTTCATCGAGAGCCTTGGATTCATGTACGATCAAGGAGCCGTACCGGCTTCGCCGCCACCGTCGACACGTTATCTCGATGAAGGCGTTCGTCCCTCCCGCCAGCCCGAACAGACGGGCCGCGGACCGGTGGGAAGCCACCGTTGCTGCGTCGCCCGTGAAACAGGCGGCCATCAATTCGCTCTCCCAGGTTGCCGGCACAGCAGCATGGCGGTACACACCCTCGAACAGACGGATCCACGCACCTTCTCTCACGCGGCGGTCGTACTGGCCGCGGGAGATTCCCATCGATTTGATTTGTCGGTCGTGGATGATCCCGTGTTGCTGCACGGCGAGAGAGGCAAGGGTTGTGTCTGGGCTTTGCATGCCCGCATCATCGTGTGTGACCTTCGGGTTTTGGCGTCGTTCATACACGCCATTCGTGTTCCTTCGACGCCAAAACCAGGATTGTTATTCGACCTTCCAGGTCCCCAAGGAACGGATCAGCTTCGAGAGATCGCCGGGCCCCTTCTTCTCCTGGGCGTCGATCAGCTGTTGCTTGACGTCCTGCTCATAGGAAGAGCGAACGGCGTCCCGGAAGATGCCAACCGGGGTCGGTCCGTATGGTCCATGCGATAGGCGACTTAACGCGAACGCGGCACTTGGGTTCGGCGCGTGCACATCATGCACCATGATCTCGTCGGGCGCGACGCTGTTGGTCGGAACGATCTTGGCAGCCCCGCCCGCCATCACAACCGCGTGCTCACCCTCCGGTCCGAATGTAATCGGCTCACCGTGCTCGAGATTGATCCGGTTGTCGAGTCTGGTTTCCTTGCCGGTGAGTTCGATGAACGCCTTGTCGTTGAACACGTTGCAATTCTGGTAGATCTCGATAAACGAAGTGCCCTTGTGCTCGGAGGCCTTCTGCAGGACGTCCATCGTGAGCTTCCGGTCCATATCGATCGTTCTGGCTACGAAGCTCGCTTCGGCTCCCAGCGCCAGGCTGACCGGGTTGAAGGGGACGTCGGGGGACCCGGCCGGGCTCGATTTGGTCCGCTTGCCCTTCTCGCTGGTTGGCGAGTACTGACCCTTGGTCAAGCCGTAGATCTGGTTGTTGAACAGAAGGATCTTGAGATTCATGTTGCGGCGCAGGGCGTGGATCAAGTGGTTCCCGCCGATCGACAAGGCGTCGCCGTCACCGGTGACGACCCAGACCGATAGATCGGGGCGCGCCACCGCAATCCCCGAGGCGATCGCCGGAGCGCGGCCATGGATCGAGTGAATCCCGTACGTGTTCATGTAGTAGGGGAACCGGGAAGAACAACCGATCCCGGACACGAAGACGATCTGTTCCCTTGGCATTCCCAGATCGGCCATGAAGGACTGCACTGCCGCGAGGATCGTGTAGTCCCCACAACCAGGGCACCAGCGCACTTCCTGATCGGTCTGGAAATCTGCCCTCGTGTATTTCGTGGTGATGGTGTCTGTCATGATGCGAGGATCTCCCGGATCTTGTTTTCGACTTCGGACACCCGGAAGGGCAATCCTTTTACCTTATTGAAGCCCATGGCTGGGACGAGGAAGTCGGCACGAATCATCTTTCGCAATTGACCCATGTTGACCTCCGGGATCAGGACGTAGCGATACTGCCCGAGCACGTCGCCCAGGTTGGCCGGGAACGGGTTCAGGTATCGGAGATGCGCAGTAGCCACCGCCAGCCCGTCTTTACGCACCCGGATGGCCGCCGCCCGGATGGCACCGAACGTCGAGCCCCACCCGAGTACCAGCAGTTCGGCACCCTCGCCCCCATCGACCTCGAGGAGAGGGATGTCGTTGGCGATGTTCTTGATTTTCCACTCGCGCAACTCGGTCATGAGCTGATGGTTGTTGGTGTCGTATGAGACGTTGCCAACCACCTCACGCTTTTCGAGTCCCCCCAGGCGATGCTCGAGTCCTGGTGTGCCGGGAATGGCCCACTGGCGAGCCAGGGTTTCAGGATCGCGCAGGTAGGGCAGATAGTGGCCGTTGGCGTTCGGCTCCGTTTGGAACGGCACGCTGATATCCGGCAGCGCATCGAGATCGGGCAGTCGCCACGGTTCGGAACCATTGGCGATGTAGTTGTCTGTGAGGAGGATGACCGGCGTCATGTACTTAAGGGCGATCCGTGCTGCCTCGACGGTCACGTCGAATGCGTCCGACGCGGTCCGGGCGGCCAGGACGGGCAGCGGTGCTTCCCCGTGCCGTCCGTACAGGGAGAACAACAAGTCGGACTGCTCGACCTTGGTCGGCAATCCGGTTGACGGGCCGGCTCGTTGCACGTCGATGACGATCAACGGAAGCTCCAATGAGATGGCCAAGCTGATGGTTTCGCTCTTCAATGCCAGCCCGGGCCCGGAGGTGCCGGTGACGGCGAGATGGCCCGCGAAGGCAGCACCGACCGCGGCCCCCGCTCCGGCGATTTCGTCTTCCGCCTGATACGTACGCACGCCGAAGTTCTTGTGCTTGGCCAGCTCGTGCAAGATGTCCGAGGCCGGGGTGATGGGATAGGTCCCATAGAACAGGGGAAGCTTGGCAGCCTGGCTGGCTGCGATAAGTCCCCAGGCGGTGGCCGTGTTGCCGGTCACGTTCGTGTACTCGCCCGGCTTGAGTGCGGCCGGCCTGATGTTGTAGACGTGGTGGAAGGCCTCGGTCGTCAACCCGAAGTTGTGGCCCGCCCTCAGCGAGGCGATGTTGGCCGCGGCGACTTCCTCCCGTTTGGCGAACTTCGATTCGACCCACTTGATACTCGTCTCCAGCGGCCGGTGGAACACCCACGAGATCAAACCCAGGGCAAAGAAGTTCTTCGACCGGAGGACATCGCGGCCCGATACTCCCGTGTCCTTGACGGCCTCTTTAGTCAACCGCTCCATAGGTACCCGGAAGACCCGGTACCCGGCCAACGAACCGTCCTCGAGGGGATTGGTTTCGAAACCGGCCTTGGCCAGGTTGCGTTCCTCGAATGCCTCCTCGTTGACGATGATCATGCCCCCCGGCCGGAGGTCGATCAGGTTCGCCTTGAGTGCGGCCGGGTTCATGGCCACCAGGACGTCGGCTTCATCGCCGGGCGTCAGGATGTCGAAATCGGCGATCTGAACCTGGAACGACGAAACACCCGGGATGGTGCCGGCCGGAGCGCGAATCTCAGCCGGGAAGTTCGGGAGGGTCGCCAGGTCGTTGCCAAAGATGGCAGAGTCGGCAGTGAACCGGGTTCCAGCCAGCTGCATGCCGTCGCCGGAGTCACCTGCAAAACGGATGATTACCTTGTCGATCTCCTCGATTTCGATATCGGGAGATGGGGTTGCTTCGAGAGTGGCAGTGTCGTCAGACACGGCGAATCACTTCCTTGGTTGCTTGTAGGAATAGGGTGTGGGGGGATTCGAATGGATAGTTAGCTTGTGCATTCAAATCCACGCTCGGGTATGCCACGCTCCGTGGCCCGCCAAGTCTACCGGCATGTGAGGAGAACCAAAGAACTCAACGATTCCGGCCCTTCACCACGCAGGTGGAAGCCGAAATGCCACTACTGCTGCCTCTTCCAGAGACCGACCGAGGCTGAGGAGTCGGTGCTCCGACCACCAGGGCCCGATCATCTGGATGGATGGAGGTGGATCCCCGGCGGTTCGAAGCGGCATGGCCAGGGCGGGCACTCCCATGTGGTTGACCAGTGACGAGAACCAGGAAAGCACCAAACGGTAGGAGGTCGGTTGGCCTTCGACCATGATGGACGTCTCTCCGATGTTCTTGCGGGTAGCACCGACGGTTGGTGTGAGCAGAACGTCCACTTCATCGAATAACCCGGTGGTGGCGTTGCGGAGACCCGCCCTCCATACCTGAGCGGCCAGGTAGTCGTCCAGGGAGACTTTCAGAGTTCGCTGGAGGCGGTCGGCGACCTCCGGTCCGTACTGCCTGGACGGATCTGTCAGCCAATGCCGATGCACGGAAGCGACTTCGGCGCTGATGAGATCGGCCAGCTCTTGGGAGGGTTGCAAGAGCGGGTGCCGCACTTCGCGCACGATGGCCCCCAGCTCGTCGAGACGATCGAGGCAGGCTGAGAAAGCGTTCTTGACCTCCCCGGTGATCGGGGCGTCTTCGATCCAAGGCTGCGGTACTCCCACCACCAGCCCCGCGAGGGACACGGGGGTGCTGTCGGTGTCCACTGTTTGGTGGGCGGACCAGGGATCACCGGGGTCATGTCCGGCCATGACCCGATACAGCCCAGCCACATCGTCGACGGTTCGTCCAAGCGGCCCGACGGTATCGAGCGAGGACGCAAGGGGGAAGACGCCGGTGAGGGGCACCCGGCCGTGGGTCACCTTGAGCCCGGTCACTCCGCACAGAGCGGCCGGCACTCGTACCGACCCGCCGGTATCGGTGCCGATCGCCACGGCGGCCAGCCCCGCTGCCACGGCTACTGCCGACCCGCCGGAGGAACCCCCTGGGGAAGTGGCGGTGTCCCAGGGGTTCCGCACCGGCCCAAACCAGTCATTCTCACTCGAGAATCCGAACGCGAATTCGTGGAGGCCGGTCCGGCCGATGATGATCGCCCCGGCTGCTTCGAGCCTTCGAACCACGGTCGCCGAACGCTCGGCGACCTGCCGGTAGAACCCAGACCCACAGGTGGTGATGGCACCGGCCTGATCGATGAGATCTTTGATGGCGATCGGAACACCTGCCAGCGGTCCGGGATCATTGCCGCTCCCCAGGTCATCGTCGATGGCGTCTGCTCGTTCTTGGGCCTTTTCGTCGATGTCCGTGTAGGCATTCAATTGCGGTTGGAACCGGCGACTCCGTTCCAGGTAGTGGTCGGTTGCTTCCCGGGCGGAGAGCTCGCCCCGGCGGATACCGACCGCAAGATCGGTGAGGGAACTCTCGCAGATCACCAGGTGACGGAGCGGGTGTCCGGGACGAGTGATATCCATGGGGTGCCGGGCGGAATGGTCAGTTCATTACCATCCGCGTCGCTCAGCAGGAACATCTGATCGATTGAGTCTCGCGCCCAGGTCCCCTCGGTAACGCCACCGTCAAAGAACGCCAGCGCCGTGCCGGTACCGACGGTCTCCATAGCCGGGACCGAAGAACCACCGCCGTTTGGCGGCGAAGCCGTATAGCGGCGGGCAAAGAGGACGATCAGCGTGTCGGCGGTCAGGGGAGCAGTTTCGCCGTCACGGGTTATCCACTCGTGGACCTCTCCGTTGGTAGTTCGGAGGTACTGCTCGCCGTCCCACTCCCAAAGAGCTGTGGTCTCGGGAGAGAAGCTCACGGTGATCGACTCTGCTCCGGCCGCAGCTGGGGTCGCTTCGCCCCATTGGAACAAGTTGGGTGGCGGCTCACTTGCGTAGGCGCGTGCTGCGGCATATTCGCGCAGCTGGGCGGTGTCCACGTACAGATTATGGGGAGCAGATCGGCTCGAGATCCGGAAGGTGGCCGGTCGGACTTCACCAATCAGCGGAACGCCTGCCCCAACGATCCGGGCGGCCACCCAATCTTGTGCGCCGCTGATGGTGAACGTTGCGCCAAGCGGGAGGAGCAGGGTCGGGTCGGTAGGCCGCCCCGACCGCATGGGTCCTAGATAGTCGCTGTCGTTGTCGTGAAAGAGGGCAATGAATCGGGTGAGTCCGGCTTCGACCACGAGTTCGTAGACCGCGTCTGCCTCCTGCAGGCCGGATTGCGGTCGGGCGTTCCAATGGTTATCGATCTTGACGGCCATGACGCCCCGATCGAGCAGGGTGGGATCCTCGGCCGGGAGGCCATTGAGCGGAGACGCCGGTCCCGGCGCCGTCTCGGTGGTCGTGGTTGCTTCGGTGGTGGTCGTCGTCGGCCTCGTCGTCGAGGCTGTCGTGGTTGGGGTTGTCGTGGTGGTGGCCTCGTCGGCGTTTGCTCCGGTGCAAGCAGCCAGGATCAGAGCGAACGCGACGACAGACAAGAAATGTGAACGTCGCATGGCGGGAAGTGTACCGGCTGCACGCGCCAATACGGCGCTTGTTCAATCGAGCAGGGGAACCAGCTCCTGGGCGATGCGTTGCAGCTCTTCGATTTGCTGAGCGAACGCCATCCCGGGGAAATACGAGCGAGCGACCAGGTGCAATGGGACGCCAACCAGGCTTTCGATGTACCGGATTCGTTCGGCAATCTGTTCGGCCGGGCCGACCAGGACGGTGGCCCGCAATTGCTCCTCCGCGGCAGCGGTGAGCGGCGGTGGTGCGGGGATGGGCCCCGTGCGGAATGCCGATGCCTCCATATCGTCGTACTTCCAGCTCATGTGGTGCACGTGATCCCGGATCTCGCGCCAACCCGTCTCAGGGTCTTCGCATAGATGGATCACGCCGTAGTAGCCCCATTCGAATTCGGCGGGATCGCGGCCATCCCGTTCCATCTGGACGCGGGCGATCTCTACCTGGGATCGGAAGCGTTCGGGTGCGGCGTTGGAAAAGAAGCCGTTGGCCGATCGAGCGGCGCGCCGGACGGCCGCGTCGGCTCCGCCACCAATCCAGATGGGAATCTGAGCTGCCGGAGTAGGACGTACGGCAACCGGTTCGATCTCGTAGAGGGAACCACGATGCTCGATCGGGTGCCCGGTCCACGCTTGAGTCAGGATGCCGAGGATCTCATCCATGGCTCGCCCCCGGGCGGTCAGATCTGCCTCGAGAGCGGCGAATTCGATGGGCGACCATCCAAGTCCGAGCCCGAGAATGAGCCTGTGGTCGCTGATCAGGTCGACGGTGGCGGCATCTTCTGCGAGGCGCAAGGGATTGTAGAGGGGCGCGAGTATCACTCCGGTACCGAGGCGAATTCGGGATGTGCGGGCTGCCATGGCCGCCATAACCGGGAGCAGCGAAGGCATGTACCCATCGTCGACGAAGTGGTGTTCGGTGGTCCACACGGAGGCTAGGCCGAGCCGGTCGGCTTCTGCGCAGAGTTCGAGTGCTTCGCGATACAGATCGGTCCAGGAGCGCGAGTCGCCTGCGGTGAGCTGGCAGGAGATGAGGCCGTAACCAACGTCCATCAGTTTGGAAGATGTGCCCGGGCGCGTTCCGGTTCGTTCACAGCCACGGCGTACTCGAGACCTTCGGCGCACGAGTTCAACAAGTACATGGCGTCGATGTTGACTCCGCTATCGGCAAGCGACCTTGTCATTTCGGCTAGCGCCGTTGGCCGCGGGGCGAGGGTGGCGGTGAGGACCGTGCGCTCGGAAGCGGTCAGGCCGGCCGATCGGAGAGCCTGTCGGGTTGCCTCGGCGCTGTCGACAATGACTCGCACGTATCCCTCTTCGTCCAACCCGAAAGCAGCGAGTGCTTCGATCGTCACACCGGCCGCGGCGAGGGTCTCTGTGAGGGCTGCCAACATCCCGGGGCGGTTGGCAAGGTTGACCGTGAATTCTGTCATGTCCAAATCATACGCCCTTGTTAGCCGCTTCGAACACCTCTCGGTGCCAGATCGGCTTCTACTCGCCGCAACCTTGCCCTCCATCGATCGAGGTGATGAGGTCGTCATCGTCGCCACCGGTCAGCCCTCCCCACAGGCGGCCGGGTGCAGGGACATCGATGTTGAACAAGTAGACGTCGAGCAGCTCTTCGAAGGTGATCTCGAGACGGTCGCCGTAAGCGTCTTCGAGATCCTTGGCTGAATCGCCCAGGCCAACGCCTTCTGCAGTGAGCAGACCGAGCGATTGGTCTTCGTCGTAGAAGACGGAATCCAGGTAAGCGAAGAAGTGGGGAACACCATCGGCGCGCCATTCGGTTTCGCCGTCGGTCATCAAAGCCCACATTGTTGCCCACCGGATTCCTCGGACTTGTTCCCCCGGGCACGTCCCAAAACGAGAGAAGCTCGGTATCCACCCGGAGTCTTCGTCTGGTTCGCCGAGCGCGGCGGCTATCTCCGTTATCGCAGTGTCGGCGTCGGTCCCGAAGGTCACCTCTCCCAAACCGTCCCCGAACAGAACCAGCTCGGGGAGCGTCGAGACGGTGGTGCTGGTGGTTGTACTGCTGCTGGTGGTCGTCGAGGTCGACGGGCCGGTCGTCGACGTGCTCGAGGTCGACGTACTCGAGGTTGAGGTAGTTGGGTCTGAGGTGGGAGGCATCGGAGCCGTCGTCGAGGTAGTGGTTCCTGCTGCCGCCTGCGGGTCGTCGTCGGAACCGCGCAGCGACGTAATGACGGCCGCGACGAAGACAAGTCCGACGAGGGCGGCCATGATGCGGACGATTCGCTTTTGACGGGGATTCACAATTGCCTGTGATTGTCGCTGTTAGATCGGATCGCGTCCAGAGGGATTGCCCGGCTAGCGCACCGCGCCGAGCCGTTCGAACGGCCAATAACGAAATACGATCTTCATGTTCAGGTGCTCGATCGGCATAGGGCCGACCTCGCGACTGTCGCCTGAGGACACCCAGCGAGCATCTCCGAGGACAAACGCCTCATCCGACCTCAGATCCCATGCGCCATCCGGGCCGGTGTCGTCGGTCGTCCAGGACTCATCGAGAGGTGTTCCGTTGACCAGGACCCGTCCGCTCTCAATGGTGAGACGTTCACCCGGCAGACCGACGACTCGTTTCACCAGGAAGAATGACGCGCGATCCGGATGCTCGAACACCACGATGTCGCCGCGACAAACCGGCCGGTGGGACCGATCGGTCACCACGAAGTCGCCGGGTCGGAGAGACGGCGACATAGACCCCTCGGAGATCTCGAATCGTCCCAGGCGGGCATACAGCGCCCGGGCGATCAGCCCGGCGGCAGATGCGATGACAACTGCAGATAGTCTCGTTTTCCCGGCCGACACGGGGACTCCCAATCGGTAGTTCCCTGCGAAGTGTATCGTCGCAGAAAGAAGCACCCGACCAGGAGGTACATTCATGGGATTCTTCAGGCCGACTCGCGTCGCGCATGCCCATTGCGATCTTTTTTGCGGCGTTTACGACCCCGCCCAGGCGATGATTGAGGCCAAGTCCGTCCTCAACGCTTGCACCAAGTACGCCGCGTCCGAGGATCCGGTATTCCGCGACCGGTGCATCCTGATCAAGGAAGAGCGTGCCGAACTCGTCAAGCATCATTTGTCGGTCCTGTGGACCGATTTCTTCAAGCCGCATCACCTCGAGGCATTTCCCGGGCTGCACGACCTGTTTTGGAAGGCTCTCAAACAGGCAAGCGATGCCAAGAAGTCGATGGACCCGGTGGTATCAGAGAAGCTGGTGGATCTGATCGGCGAGGTATCGGCCGTCTTCTGGCAGACAGAAGAGTCCAAGGCCGCCGGGGTTTACCCACCTGCCTGAAATCACACGAGTCGAAACCAAAGGACCCTCGCTCCGGCGGGGGTCCTTCAGTTGACGTGGAGCCTCATCACCACTCAATGGTGCCTTTGCGCGATCGCCGGTACCGTTTGCCCTCCGCCCGGAGATCCGCGCGACTCTTACGGGTTTTGAGTTGGTGTTCCTGGTGGGTTACCTCGCGTTCCATCGTCCGGTAGCTGTTGAGACGGCGCGGATCGAGGTCTCCCTCGTCCAGAGCCACACGTACGGCGCACCCTGGCTCTGTCTCATGACTGCAGTCCCCGAATTGACAGTCCGCCGCGAAGTTCCCGATGTCCGGGAAGGCTTGAGCCAGACCATCCCGGCCATTCCAGAGGCCGATAGCTCTCAGGCCGGGAGTATCGATGAGGGCCCCGCGCCCCGGGATCACGACAAGGTCTCGGGATGTGGTGGTATGCCTGCCTTTGCCGTCACTGCTTCGGGTTGGGCCCGTGCTTTGGAGTTGCTCATCCAGCAGGTTGTTGATCAGGGTCGATTTCCCACTCCCGGATTCGCCGATCAACGCTCCGGTTGTGCCGGGCGACATGAGCTCCAGGACCTCATCGAGGCCAATGCCCGTGACGTTGCTGACGGGAAACACGTCGACTCCCGGGGCGATTTGTCGCACAGCCTGCACGGCCTCCGTCGCGGCGTGGCCGTGCGGTCCGCCGTCCACCAGGTCCGGTTTGGTGAGGATCAGCACCGGCCTGGCGCCGCTTTCCCAGGCCATCACCAGGGTCCGCTCGAGTCGTTGCAGATGCAGGGGACGGTCCAGGGCATGGACCACGAAAACCAGGTCGAGGTTGGCGACCAGGACCTGTTCCTCCGGCCGGGCACCCGCCACGGACGGGTCCAGCCTCTTGATGGCCGAGTGGCGGGGCAGGATGGCCGCAACCGACGCCCGCCGGTCCGGACCGACGGCCAGGGCTACCCAGTCCCCGGTGGCGGGGGTACCGGTCTCAGAGCCCTCATCGTGGGGGCCTGTGTGGGCGTCTATCTGTCCGTGCGCGGTGGCGATTACGAATCGGATTCGATCGACTCGTACGACCCGTCCGGGGATCCGATTCGGGAACATGGTGAAGAGGGTGGCGAGCCGCTCGTTCCATCCATAGGCGATGAGGGCGGAAGGATCCGCCCCGGCAGGGTTGTCTGATGTATTCAATGGGGAGCACTCCCTTGATGTGCCGGGCGCCCCTGCTGATCAGAAACGGGGGAGCCCCCGGAGGCGAACGGTGCGGGTCGATGCTTCATCAGTCATGCGTTTCGCCTCCTTTCCCTCGTTGTGAGCAAGTTAGTACTGGGTCGGGCTTTACCCGGCTGATATTTCGTTTGCCATCCGCAACCTGAAGATCGGCGCTTTTTCCAACCCGTCTTCTACCGAAAGAACCAACAACCAAGAACCAGGAACTGCTTCGGGATCGAAGCGAGCCCTACGCCAGGTCCCTTTTGTGGAGCGCCCAGGTGGTGAAGGCCAGCGACACCAACGCCACTACCAACATTTTGGTGAGCGCTTTTCCTGCACCCGGCTCGAGGGTGCCCAGCGAATCTGCAAAACTCAGGCCAGGAGCCAAGTCGACATAGGCCGACAAGGCGATATGCCCCAGCGAGGTTGGGGCCAGAGCGGCGACGGCATTGGCAAAGCTGGACTCCCAGAGGAAGAGATAGACCAAGCCGATCACGGTGGCTCGCCGAGTGAGTAAGCCGATCGGCACGAAGAGGGTGCCATAGCCGATGGCTGCAACGAGAGCCGCCATCGCCGGCCCTTGGCCGATGTCCCACCTACCGGTGGCGAATCCGGCGACCAGCCAGCCGAGGCCGACTCCGACGAACGCCACAGAAAGCGTCGCCCCTACTGAGGCCACCATGGTGGACAGCGCAATCGACCACCGGGGAATGGGTTTGAGCGCCAGGAATGGCATGGTGTGTGAGCGCCGCTCGTCTCCGAGGGCTCCTGTGGCGTTGACGATGGCGATCACTGGGAGGGCGACTGCCAGCAGGATTCCAAAGGTGGTGCTGTGATACAGCTCGGCCAGGCGTTCCGGCCCGCGGTCACCGGTCGAGGCGAAAAGCATCACCAGAGCGGGAATGGATGCGAACAGGATGAATCCGATCATCCGCTTCCGGGTGATCAACCTGCGGAGGGTGACTCTGATGATGGCGAGCTGGGGGTTCATCGGCCCTCCACCAGGTAGCGGAATACGCTCTCCAGCGACTCGTCTTCGGGATCGACCCGGGTTATCCGGATGTCGAGGGACTGCGCCAGGCCGGGGAGTGCCCGTCCCAGCTGGTCGGCATCCAGCGAACGGATGTGGAGCGAAGCCTCTTCGACGTTGATTCCGCCCACCCAATCGTTCTCGACCAGAGCGGCCGCCAGGCGACGGGGCCGATCACAGTCGATGCGGATCTGCAGCGGAATGTCCGACATCGCCGCCCGGAGTGCGGGGACGGTGCCGGTGGCGGCCAGGCGTCCATCGACCATGGCTATGACCCGATCGGCCATGCGTTCGACTTCGTGCAGAACGTGGGACGAAACGATCACCGTCCGGCCCTGCCGGCCCATATCGATGAAGATCCTGGTCAGGTGGGCGCGTTGAACCGGGTCGGTGCCGTTGAGGGGTTCGTCGAGGATGACTATGTCCGGCTCGTGGACCAGCGCGGCGGCTACTTTGGCCCGCTGCCGCATTCCCTTGCTGAATCCGGCCAGTTTGCGGTCGGCGACGTCAGTGAGGTCAACCATGTCCAAGGCGCGTCGGGCAGCACCATCGGGATCGGAAACTTTCTGGAGGCGTGCATTGTGGGCGACGAACTCGTGGGCGGAGAGGAAGCCATAGACATTCTCATCTTCCGGGACCAGTGCGATCCGGCTGTACACCGAGTAGTCGGAGCGGGGGTCAAAGCCAAACACGGAGACGGTGCCTTCGGAGGGACGGATGAGCCCGGTCAGAACCCGCAAGAGGGTTGTCTTCCCTGCCCCATTAGGTCCCAACAAACCAGTCACGCCTGCGCCGAACTCGGCGGAGATCTCTGAAACGGCCACCTTTTGTCCGAACCAGCGGGAGACTCCCTGCAGGACCACGGTCGGCGAAGCGGGGGCGGCCATCGTCATGACAGCTTCCGGTAACGGTTCCAGGCCAGAGTCACCGCCAGCACAGATATGGCCACAATGGCCATCAACGCGACCCAGGGTTCGAATCCTGCCCGGGTGACCGCATAGTCGCTGGTTGACGCACCGAAGATCCAATCCCGAACCAGGTGAGGG
>JAHEDM010000028.1:4721-12699 GCA_024641205.1 Actinomycetes bacterium | reverse complement strand
GACCACCACCGCGGCCGCCTCCGGCGACGGTGGCGAAACTACCACAACAACAGCTGCGACGACCACCGAGCCCGGGCCGGGCACCACAATCGAGATCGCCTCGTTTGCCTTTGGTGAGAGTGAGATTCTCGGGGAGATCTATGCCCAGGCGCTCGAAGCCAACGGGTACCCCGTGAACCATCAAGTGCAGGTGGGGCCGCGCGAGGTGCTGAAGCCGGCGCTGGAAAGCGGCCAGGTCCACTTCGTTCCCGAATACGTCGGGAGTGCCCTGGAGGCGGGTTTCGGGACCGAACCGTCCGCAGACGCGGCAGCCACTCGTGGACTGTTGAGCGACGCTTACGCACCCGCAGGCGTGGCCGTTCTCGACCTGGCTCCGGCCGAGGACAAGAACACCTTCGTGGTGACGAAGGCCCTGGCCGATGAGCTCGGATTGAGCAAGGTCTCGGATCTCTCGAAAGTGGAGGACCTGGTCCTGGGTGGCCCGCCCGAGTGCCCGGAGCGGCCTCGCTGTCAGATCGGCCTCGAAGATGTGTACGGGCTCACCATCGGCGAATTCAAGGCGCTCGATGCGGGCGGCTCGCTGACGGTGGCTGCCCTCAACGGTGGCGAGATCAACGTGGGTCTGTTCTTCACCACCTATCTCTTCATTGATGACTTCCTCGCCCTCGAGGACGACAAGGGTCTGCAACCGGCCGAGAACATCGTGCCGGTCGTTCGCCAGGAGATCATCGACGAGTATGGGGATGGTCTGGTCAATCTGATCAACGAGGTCAGCGCAACGATCACCACAGACCAGCTCATCGTTATGAACGAACAGTTCTTCGCACCCGAAGACGCAGACGTGATTGCACGCGACTTCCTGGTCGAGAACGGGTTTCTCGACGCCTGAGGAACTACCAACGTACGGTATGAGGCCCCGGTTCAGCCGGGGCCTCATACCGTTGAAGGGCCGCACAAGCCGGCAGGTGGGTTTAGCATTCCCGTCGTTCCACTTTTGAAGCTTCTGGAGGCCCCATGTCCGATCTCGGCTACTACCGCCATCCGACCATCCACGGTGACTCGATTGTCTTCGTCAGCGAAGATGACCTGTGGTCGGTGCCGGCCGGCGGTGGTGTGGCCCGTCGGCTGACGGCCAATCCCGGCAGTCTCTCTTTTCCAGTGTTCTCGCCGGATGGGTCGAAGATTGCTTTCACCAGCCGCGACGAAGGTCATCCAGAGGCGTGGGTCATGGATGCAGATGGGGGCCCGGCGACTCGAATCACCTTCATGGGAGCCCTCACCCAGGTGGTCGGTTGGAGCCCGGACGGAAGCCGGGTCATCGTCGCCACCGACTGGAAACAAGCCTTCCGGGGGTTCATGCACCTCCATGCCGTTCCGCTCTCCGGGCGAGCGCCCGAAGCGCTCAACATGGGACCCGCCCGTGCCATCTCCTACCAGGCGGATGGCCCGGGGGTCGTGATCGGCCGCAACTCATACGATCCGGCCCGTTGGAAGCGGTACCGGGGAGGAACTGCGGGAACCCTGTGGATCGACCGTACCGGTGATGCCACCTTTCGCCCGTTGGTCAAGCTCGAAGCGAACCTCGCGTCGCCCATGTGGATCGGTTCACGCATCTACTTCGTTTCCGATCATGAGGGCACCGGCAACCTCTACTCCTGCACCCCGACCGGACGCGGCCTTACCCGGCACACCCACGGTGACGAGTTCTACACCCGCTTTTCCAATACGGACGGTCATCAGATCGTCTACCACGCCGGGGCCGATCTCTACCGCTTCGACCCTGACAGCGGCACGTCCGAGCTGGTTCCGGTGAAGATCAACAGCTCCCGCAGCCAGCGCAACCGAAGATTCATCAGCCCCAATGGGTTTGTGGAGAATTTCGACTTGCATCCCGAAGGGCACTCCCTGGCTGCCACCGTGCGCGGCGGGTTGTTCAGCATGCCGCTGTGGGAGGGCGCTCCGCTGCGGCACGGCAATATCTCGTCGGACCGCTACCGACTGGCCGCCTGGCTTCCCGACGGGAAACGACTGGTTGCCATCACCGACGAAGACGGCGAAGAGTCCTTGATCGTGTTCAATGCCGACGGCACCGGCGAGCCAGCCAGGATTCGTGGCGACATCGGACGACCCGATCAGCTGCAGGTGGCTCCCGCAGGCGCCGGGCGCGTCGCCCTCACAAACCAACGACAGGAAGTCTTGATCGTCGATCTCGAGGCCGGTTCCATTGAGGTGATCGCCCACAGCCCGTACCAGAGGATCCTGGGTCTCAGCTGGTCTGCCGACGGCAGATGGCTGGCCTTCGGGGCATTCGTTTCGCGGCGCAACGCAACCGTCCAGCTCTACGATTCGACGTCCCGCAAGGTCGCCGAGCTGACCCGCCCGGATTTCGTTGACGGATATCCTTCGTTCGATCCAGAAGGCCGCTACCTCTACTTCCTGTCGCTTCGGGTGTTCGATCCTGTGTACGACAGCCAGTACTTCGATCTGGGGTTCCCCAAAGGCATGCGGCCCCACTTGATTCCACTCCAAGCAGATGCCGTGAATCCGTTTGCGGCCGCCACCCGAGAGCCCCGCCCGCCCGGCGCCCCCAACGATCAAAGCGCCAAGAAGAACGGGGAAGACAAGCCTGGCGAGAAGAAGGACGAGAAACCCGAGCCTGCCCCGGTGGACATAGACCTGGCGGGTATCGAGGACCGGGTCGTCGCTTTCCCGGTGCCCGAAGCTCGCTATCACAAGGTTCTTGGGGCAAAAGGGCGAGTCCTGTTCTCGTCCTTTCCGGTCGAGGGGAGTCTTGGTCAGGACTGGACCTCGGGTGAGACTGCGCCGAAAGGTCGATTGGAGTCCTACGACTTCGCGCAGGAAAAGGTCGAGACCGTCACGGAGGGAATGTCAACCTTCTCGGTTTCGCTCAACGGCCAGGTGCTCGGGGTATGGGGCGGCGACAAGTTGCGGGTTGTCCCAATTGCTTGGAAAGAAGCAGAGAAGAAGCCGGATGAACCAGGTCGGGAATCGGGCCTCGTCGATCTGAGTCGCGTTCGCATCGAAGTGGTCCCCGCTCTCGAATGGCGGCAAATGTACCGGGAAGCGTGGCGCCTGCAGCGCGACCAGTACTGGATCGAGAGCATGGCCGGGATCGATTGGACGGCAATCCATGATCGCTACCTCCCGCTGGTGGATCGGGTGGGCTCCCGGGCGGAGTTCTCCGATCTGATGTGGGAGATGCAGGGCGAATTAGGCACTTCCCATGCCTACGAATTGCTGGGCGATTACCGGCCCGAGCCGCATTGGTTCCAGGGGTTCCTCGGCGCCGATCTCGAACTGCGGGGCAGAACCTGGCGTATTGGTCGCATCCCGCGTGGCGACTCCTGGGATGGCAAAGCTGCTTCGCCGCTGATCGCGCCCGGCCTCGACATCGCCGAGGGAGACGCCCTCCTGGCGGTCGATGGCCGCCCCGTGGACGGCACGGTGTCGCCTTACGAACGGCTGGTGGATCGGGCCGGCCGGACCGTGCACTTGACGGTACGTCGGGGACGGCGCAACCCGCGGGTAGTAGCCGTAAACGCGCTTCGGTCTGAGGAGATGCTGCGCTACCGGGACTGGGTCGAACGCAACCGGGCCCACGTTCACCGGGAGACCGACGGTCAGGTTGGGTATGTGCACGTGCCCGATATGGGTCCGTGGGGATATTCAGAGTTCCACCGCTACTTCGGCACCGAGGTCGATCGACCCGGGTTGATCATCGATGTGCGTCAGAACCGCGGCGGACACGTTTCGCAGTTGTTGTTGGAGAAGCTGGTCCGGCGGCGGGTCGGCTACGACCTCACCCGCTGGGGTCAGCCGCAGTCCTACCCGGAGGATGCGCCGATGGGGCCGATGGTGGCACTCACCGACGAATACTCGGGTTCCGACGGGGACATCTTCAGCCATGCCTTCAAACTGTTCAAGCTCGGCCCGCTGATCGGCAAACGAACCTGGGGTGGTGTGGTCGGCATCTTTCCGCGCCACGCGTTGGTCGATGGGACCATCACAACTCAACCCGAATTCTCCTTCTGGTTTGAGGACGTTGGTTGGGGAGTGGAGAACTACGGGACCGAGCCGGACATCGAGGTCGATATCAAGCCGCAGGACTATCGGGACGGTCGTGACCCGCAGATGGAGCGGGCTGTGGCCGAGGTCCTCAAACTGATCCGCAAGCAGAAGCCTGCGGTACCGGAATTCGAGATGCCGCCGTCTCGAGTGGCGCCCCGCCTTCCGCAGGCGTGACCGGCGGTGGCCGGTTCCCGGGTCGGAAATAGTTCCCTTTAGGGGGAAGGTATCAGGCGGCGGCGCGGAGAGGGTAGGAGTCAGCAGGCCTTTCGGCCCTGGCACATCTTGGATCCTTCACCTACGGTCAATAGGACGGTCTCCTGAGAAACGGTGTTGCACTTTTCCCCCTCTCGGCCCCTGTAGTGGTGACATGGAAGAAGAGTCGATCGCTGTTTCGGATAGGAGCATCACATGGGGGCCGTCGACGCGTTCGGCGAGGAGCCGCATGGAGGGTCAAGCCACCACCGTGTCGATCCAGTCCGATCTGGAATCGGTGTACCGCCTGCATGGAGCCCGGCTGTGGCGTTCCGTCTATGCCTACGCACAGGATCGGCACGTCGCCGACGATGCGGTGGCCGAGGCTTTTGCCCAGGCCTTGCGGCGGGGGAGTGCCATTCAGTCGCCCGAGAAGTGGGTCTGGAAGGCGGCCTTCCGGATCGCGGCCGGTCGACTCCAGGAGCGCCACCGCTCGGTCCCGTTGAAGGAGGTCCCGGCGGTTCGCAATCCCGAGCCGGCTTGGGAACTGCTGACCGCCCTGCGGGAAGTCCCCGAACGGCCCCGGGCCTGCCTGGTCCTCCACTACTACGGGGGATACGGCACCGCCGAAATCGCTCGCCTGGTCGGCTCAACGCCGGCGGCGGTCCGCATGCAGCTCACCCGGGGGCGGCGGCGCTTGCAGGAACTGCTCGAAGGAGGTGAGAGCGGTGCGTGACTTGCAGCAGCGATTCGAGACTCTCGACCTCCTCGAGGCGCCCTACCAGTGGACGGACATCGAACGCCGGGCGGCCCGCCCGGAGGTGGCACGTACCCCGTCCTGGCTACATGGTGTCTGGGTGGCGGCGGCGTCGGCTACGGCGGTTCTGGTGTTCGTTGGCGGCGTGGTCGCGGGAAGATGGTTGCTAGGAGCGGGTTCGGTTCTCGATGCCGCGTTTGGAGCGGGCGGTCCACTACGGCCGGCCACTCCGGCCGACGTGAGCGTTCTGGCTCTGGTGGTTGCGGGAGCCGGCGGCGGCACGGTGCTGCTAACGGCGGCCTTGACCTTGCTCTGGCGATGGAGAAAGAGCAACGGGCGGTCTGTGAACATGAAGACGAGAGGGGAAGTCATGGAAACCATGGAGAAGACAATCGACAAACCGGAGCGAACGATCGAGACAGTCACCCGCAACAACCGCTGGCTGATCCTGGCAGTCGTCGTTCTCCTGGCGGTACTGGTAGCAGGGGGCGCCTGGCTGCTGATCGACAATCTGGTCACCAGTGATGTAGAGGCGTTGGTCGAGGAGTCGGGGGCGGCGTGGACAAGTTTCGATTTCGAAGCCTGGTCGGCGACGGTGACCGACGACTTCACTTCATTCGACGCTAACGCCGACCTTACCTTCGAGATGAACGCGATGGAATCGAGAATGTCAGGCTTCAAGGGATACGGGTTCACCAGCGAGAACCTTGGCCCGATGACCGTGAACGGCAATTGGGTTTCGGTCCCCCAGCGGGTCGACTTCACCACGCTCGGGGACACGTATGAAGGCATCTCGGTCTTTGAGATCGAGGGAGACCTCATCAAGCAACATTTCGTTCTGTTCTCGAGAGTGCCATAAAGCTCACTTCTCGAATACCCGGGGCCCACGGGCCCCGGGTTTCTCTTGGCCATACACGGCGCTGTTCTTGCCTCCCCTGCCAGTCTGCGGAGTACCGCCGAGCGGAGAGGGTGGGAGGCGAAGCAACAGGCTCGCACCTGCCGGTAGGGCACCGGTTGCACGGCATCTCCCGCCGGCGGGCGAGGCGCGGAGCTGCCGCAAGGTGGCGGAGCGAAGATCTCCGCTATCCGCCGTCCGCTATCCGTTCGGCGATCAGATCCCCAATCTCGTTCGTCGACATCCCCATGTCGGGGCCGCCCATCGACCCCAGTTCCGGAATCACCGACGCCGCAGCCTGCTCAATGGCAACCGCGGCCTCGTATTCGCCCAGGTGATCCAGGCACATGGCTCCTGAAAGCACTGCGGCGATCGGGTTGGCCCAGCCCCGTCCGACGATATCGGGCGCCGATCCGTGCACCGGTTCGAACATCGAGGGGTGACGGCGTTCCGGGTCGAGATTGCCGGAGGCGGCCAGACCCATGCCGCCTTGGACCGCCGCGCCCAGGTCGGTGATGATGTCGCCGAACAGGTTGTCGGTGACGACCACGTCGAACCGTTCGGGTTGGGTGACCAGATAGAGGCACATGGCATCGACGTGGACATAGTCGGTTTCAACGGCCGGGTACTCCACCGCCACCTCGTCGACGACCCGCTGCCACAAGTCTCCGGCGTAGGTCAGCACATTGGTCTTGTGGCACAGCGTTAGTTTGCCGCGCCGCTCGACCGCCCGATCGAACGCGTACCGCACCACCCGCTCCACCCCATGGCGGGTGTTGATCGACTCCTGGGTGGCGACCTCATCTGGGCCGTCCTTGTTCTGGAAAGCGCCAACCCCGGTGTACATGCCTTCGGTGTTTTCCCGCACTACAACCAGGTCACACCGTTCGGGAGTGAGGTCTTTGATCGGCGTCGGAGCGCCCGGATAGAGCTTCACCGGTCGCAGGTTGACGTACTGATCGAAGTCGAAACGCAGCTTCAAAAGCAGGCCCCGTTCGATTACGCCCGGCGGTACGCCCGGCGTTCCGACGGCTCCGAGCAGGATCGCATCATGGCTGGCCAGCTCCGCCTGAACCGACTCCGGTAGTACTTCGCCGGTCCGCAAGAAGCGCGATCCGCCCAGGTCGTAGTTGGTCAACTCGACGGTGAACCCGAACCGCTCCCCGGCCACCTGGACCGCTTTCAGGGTCTGGGTGGTGACCTCGGGTCCCACTCCGTCGCCGCCGATTACCGCCAGTTGATACGTCATATGGTCCTCCGATCAGAGGTTGTCCATCACCGAATCGGAGATCACCGTCCGGGCTGCTTTGTTGAGTGCGTGGACGAACGCCCGCGCAGAACCCTCGACAACGTCGGTTGAGACACTCCGCCCGGCGTAGATCTCACCACCCATTCGTACGACCACACTGATCTCGGCCATGGCATCGGCTCCTTTGGTGATGGGCACGACCCGGTAGTCCACGAGCTGAGCGTCGATGCCGAAGGCTTTCTTGAGGGCATCGAAGGTGGCGTGGACCATTCCATCGCCCTCGCCTTCGAATTCGAGCGTTAACCCGCGCGCCTCGACTTTTACAGAGGCCTGCGGATCGACGGCGCTTCCCCCGGCTACCTTCATGGAGACGAACCGTACAACCTCATCAACATCGCGTGATTCGTCGTTGACGATGGCCCGGATCTCCTGCTCGGTGATCTCGACCTTGCGGTCGGCCAGTTCCTTGACGCGGGCAAACACGCGCTTGAATTCATCTTCGTCGAGAGCGATGTCCAGCTTGCGCAAGGCATCAGCGAACCCGGCGCGGCCCGAATGTTTGCCGACGATGATCTGACTCTCTTGACCCACCGAAGCGGCATCCATGATCTCGTAGGTCTCGCGATCTTGTAGAACGCCGTGCTGATGGATTCCCGACTCGTGGGCAAAGGCATTTCGTCCCACGACCGCCTTGTTGAATTGCACCGGATAGCCGGTCAGGCGCGACACGAGGCGGCTGGTCTCGAGGATCTGGGTGGTGTCGGCTCCGATCTCGACTCCGAAACGATCCTGGCGG
>JAHEDM010000028.1:0-4711 GCA_024641205.1 Actinomycetes bacterium | reverse complement strand
CTTGATCGCCATGATGATCTCTTCGGTTGAGGTGTTCCCGGCTCGTTCGCCGATCCCGTTGATGGCCCCTTCGATCTGGCGGGCGCCTGCCGAGATAGCGGCCAATGAGTTTGCGACGGCCAGGCCGAGGTCGTTGTGGCAATGAGTGGAGATGATCACGTCGTCGCGCCCGCCCCGCACCTGGTTGTACACCCGGCTCATCAACTCGACGAATTCTGTCGGTGTTGCGTATCCGACCGTGTCGGGGATGTTGATGGTGGTTGCTCCTGCTTCGACCGCAGCCTTGCAGACCGCCACAACGAAGTCGGGGTCCGAGCGGGTGGCATCCTGGGGTGAGAACTCCACGTCATCGCAGTAACTCCGAGCTCGTTTCACCCCTTCGATAACGGACTGCATCACTTGCTCGGGCGTCATCTTGAGCATGCGTTCCATGTGGATCGGCGATGTGGAATTGAACACGTGGATACGGGCCTTGTGGGCGCCTTTGAGGGCGTCCCAGGCGCGGTCGATGTCGTCGGGGTGGGTTCGGGCCAGACTGGCAATAACCGGACCCTTCACTTCTTGGGCGATTCGGCTGACCGATTCGAAGTCGCCCGGTGACGAGGCGGCGAATCCGGCTTCGATGACGTCGACCTTGAGCCGGGCCAACTGCCCGGCGATGGCTACTTTCTCATCGGGTGTCAGTGCGATCCCCGGCGCCTGTTCGCCGTCGCGCAGGGTGGTGTCGAAAATGATGAGGCGGTCTTGCATGGTGGCTCCTGGTGGTGAAGAACGCCTTGTGGGGGCGTACTTCGTACTTCGTACTTGGTACTTCGATAGCGGCCGGGTCGGGTGTGTCCCGCCCGGCCATTAAAGCGCCAGGAGACCGCCGGACGACCGAGAGGGCATCAAGACCGGGTCGAGATACCGCGTATTAGGTACTAGGTAGGTCATTCTGGTGGTGTCTTGGGCGTCAGGAACGGCATCATGTCGCGCAGTTCGGCGCCGACCCGTTCGATCGGGAGGTGGCGATCGGCGGCGCGCTGTTCGAGTAAGTACGGAGCACCTTTCCGGGCTTCTGCCAACCATTCGGTCGCGAACTTCCCCGACTGAATTTCGGCCAGGATCTCTTTCATCTGGGCTCGGGTCTCGTCGGTGACGATGCGAGGTCCGCGGGTGTAGTCGCCGTACTCGGCGGTATCGGATACCGAGTACCGCATGTAGGAGAGGCCCCCTTCATAGAGGAGGTCGACAATCAACTTCAACTCGTGGAGCGTTTCGAAATAGGCCGATTCGGCCTGGTACCCGGCGTCGACCAGAGTGTCGAACGACGCCTTGATCAGCGCTGAAACCCCACCACACAGAATGACCTGTTCTCCGAAGAGGTCCGTCTCGGTTTCTTCCTTGAAGGTGGTCTCGAGGACGCCGGCCCGGGTTCCGCCGATGGCCCAGGCGTAGGACAAGCCGAGGGAATGGGCATTGCCGGTGGCGTCCTGATGGACGGCCAGCAGACACGGCACCCCGGACGCTTCCGTGTAGGTGCGGCGGACCAGATGACCGGGCCCTTTCGGTGCGACCATGACCACGTCGACGTCCGGTGGAGGTTCGATCGCCTCAAAATGGATGTTGAACCCGTGGGCGAAGAACAGCGCGTCCCCGGCATCGAGGTTGTTGGCGATCTCTGCTTTGTACAGGTCGCCCATGTGCTGGTCCGGTACCAGCAGCATGACGACGTTTGCCTCACCGGCCGCTCGCGCGGGCGTCATGACCGTAAGCCCTGCTTGTTCCGCCTCTGCCCAACTCGACGATCCTTCTCGGAGGCCGACGACCACGTCAACCCCGGATTCTTTCAGATTGAGAGCATGGGCGTGGCCCTGGCTGCCGTAGCCGATCACGGCCACGTTCCTGGCCTTGATGACCGACGGGTCGGCGTCCTGGTCGTAGTAGATCGTCGCCATCAGTTCCCCTTTACCCGATTGCCTTGAGTTTCCGACTCTTGAGATCGCGCGCCATCGCAATGCGACCCGACTTGACCAGCTCCACGATCCCGAACGGCCTGACCAGTTCCACAAAGTCGTTGATCTTGCGTGGCTCGCCGCTCACCGTGAAGGCGATGCTGGTCGGTCCAACGTCGATGGCCGTTGCTTTGAAGATGGTTCCGATCTCCAGGATCTCGCCTCGTTTGCCTGGTGTCGCTGCAATGCGGACCAGCATGATCTCCCGTTCGAGCGAATCGTCCGGATCGAGTTCCGTGATCCGGACGACGTTGATCAGCTTGTGGAGCTGTTTCTTGACCTGCTCCATCTCCGGCGCGTCGACCACAATCGTCATGCGGGACAGACCTTCATCGGCCGTCGGGCCGACGGCCATCGAATGGATGTTGAAACCGCGCCTGGCCAGCAGCGAGGAGACCCGCGCCAGCACCGAAGGCTTGTTCTCAACGAGGACCGACAGGGTGTGCTGGCTCACGGCAAGTCCTCCCTGCTCAGAATGATGTCGTCATTTGACCCACCGGCCGGGACCATCGGGAATACCATCTCGTCTGTGTCGGTGACGAACTCGACCACGACCGGCCGGTCGTCGATTGAAAGCGACTTCTCGATGGTGGGGCCGACCTCGTCGGGTGTCTCGGCTCGTAACCCTACGCAGCCCATCGCCTCGGCCAGCTTCACATAATTGGGCACATCCCGACCAAGATCGACGGCCGACAGCCGGCCCCCGTAGAACAGGTTCTGCCATTGCTTGACCATGCCGTGGGCGCCGTTGTTGAGAATGGCCACTTTGACGGGGATGCCCTCGACCGAAGCTGTGATGAGTTCCTGCGGGGTCATCTGGAAGCAGCCGTCCCCATCGATGGCGTAGACCAGCTCATCGGGTTTGCCCGCTTTGGCGCCGACTGCGGCCGGCACCGCGAAGCCCATCGTCCCGAGCCCACCCGAGTTGATCCACTTGCGTGGTTCGGTGAACTTCCAATACTGCGAGGCCCACATCTGGTGCTGGCCGACGCCCGACACGACGATCGTGTCCGGCCCGGCCAGACGATTCAGCTCCTCGATCACGTACTGCGGCTTGATCGGACCGTCGGGTTGCTGGTCGTAATGCAGCGGAAAGTCCCGCTGCCAGCCGCGCAACGTGTCCAGCCACTCCGTACGATCGGGCGTGGACTCGTGGTCCCATTTTTCGAGCAACTGTTGCAGAACGCGGCGGGCGTCACCGACGATTGGGACCTCGGCCACCCGCACCTTGCCGATCTCAGCCGGATCGACGTCTGCGTGAATGACCTTGGCGTGAGGGGCGAAGGTGTTCGGATCGCCGGTGACCCGATCGTCGAACCGGACCCCGATCGAAACCAGCAGATCGGATTTCTGCATGGCGGTGACCGCCGTGTAATTGCCGTGCATGCCCGGCATCCCGAGCGCCAGCGGATGGGCGTCGGGGATGGCGCCTCTCCCCATCAACGTTGTCACCACCGGGATCTGAGTGGCTTCGGCGAACCGCAACAGCTCCTCGTGGGCGCAGGCTTTGATGATTCCGCCGCCCACATACAGCACCGGTCGCTTTGACGCCTCGATCAGCTTGATGGCTTCCTTGATCGGCCGGGGGTGGGCATCGACGGTCGGTTTGTAACCGGGCAGATTCAGCTGAGCCGGCCTGTGCCAGACCAATTCCGCGTTCAATATGTCCTTGGGCAGATCGACCAGAACCGGTCCCGGTCGGCCGGTGGCGGCGATGTGGAACGCTTCGTGGATCACATCAGGGATCTCACGGACATCGGTCACAAAATAGTTGTGCTTGGTGGCCCCCATGGTGATCCCGGTCGTGTAGGCCTCCTGGAAGGCATCGTTGCCGACCGCATGGGTGGGAACCTGGCCGGTGATGGCAACCATCGGCACGGAATCGACCAGCGCATCGGCCAGCGGAGTGACCATGTTGGTGGCCGCCGGACCGGAGGTGACCATGGCCACCCCAACCCGCCCGGTCGCCCAGGCGTACCCCTCGGCCATGTGTCCGGCACCTTGCTCATGACGAGCGAGGATATGCCGGATCGGGCTGTCGAGGATCGGGTCGTAAGCGGGAAGGATGGCGCCGCCCGGTACCCCGAACACGATCTCGACCCCTTCGTATTCGAGTGCCTTGATGAGGGCTTGTGCGCCGGTGATGGTGCTCATCGCCTGATCCTTTCCTGGGTATGAAAAAACCCTCCGGCTCTTGGCAACGGAGGGCGGCGCACACGTCTTGCGACGCGTGCGCTAGGTAAGTACGAGGATGGTGGTGTTGATTGCCTGCATGGTTGCGCGGAAGAGTATGAGCGATGGGGTCCGCTATGTCAAGGAGCCGCGGGGAAGAGAGATAGGGGTTCGGAAAACCGGAATCGTTCTCAGTTCGGGCTTCCAGGCTGGTTTTGAGGGCCGGAATCGTCGTCACAGGGGGTGTTTGGGGGGTTTACGAGTCTTCAACTATCCCCACTTCGATGAGCTTTGAGTCGAAATCCGGCAGGAGTGTCAATACGCCTCGCGCTGTCGCGCTGATAGCCGCATCGAGTTGGTGGAGATGGACGCCAGCCCACAGGGCAGAACTGGCGCGGATGGTACGAAGTCCTCAGCGGCGGGCGCTAACTGGTCCGGATGATGACCGGGGGAATCCATCGACCGTCGAGGATCTCGTCGGTGGGCCAGTAGGCGCGTAGGTAGAGCGAGAAGGATTCGCCGGCTGGTGCAGGCAACCAGTTCGC
>JAHEDM010000027.1 GCA_024641205.1 Actinomycetes bacterium | reverse complement strand
CCCGCGGGAACCGATAGAAGAACCCGTCGGCTTTCTGGCGTTCTTCGTCCTCGGCGAGGACCTCGGTGAGGAGCATGTTGGCGTCGATGCCCCTCGGCATTCCGGCGTACAGCGCCACCTGGGCGATGATCTCGGCGATCTCGCGCACCGTGTAGCCGAGGTTCCGCAAACCCTGGATGTAGAGCTTGGCCTCAGGTTGGTAACCCAGTGCCACCATGGTCGAAAAGATCACCACAGCTCGCGTCTGCAGGTCGAGCACCGGGTTGCTCATCACCTCACCCTGGGCAGCGGCGATCGGTGCCATAGCTTCAACGGTTTCCGGTATACGCGGGAACGGCGGGAGAAAGTCGGCTCCCCAAATCCGACGGAACATCGAAACGGCGGTGACGTCATAGGTGATCTCTTCTTCCGACATGGCCGGGTCCTCCTCTTCGTTCTGGCCTTCGTCGCAAGTATGGCCGCGCAGGCGACCCTCGAGCATGAAAGACCGATATCCTCATAGTGCTCGAGGAGGTATCGGTTCATGTACGACGTGGTGCTACGGGGCGGACGAGTGATCGACCCAGGCAACGGGATCGACGACATACTCGATGTCGCCGTCGCCGGTGACCGCATCGCCCGGGTCGCCCCGACCATCGATCAGGCCGAAGCCCAGCGATGGGTTGATGTCGGAGGAAAGCTGGTGGTACCGGGACTGATCGACATCCACGCCCACGTGTACCACCACGGCGCCCGCAACGGCCTCGACCCGGACCTGGCCGGGGTGGAGTCGGGCGTCACAGCCGTGGTCGACGCCGGGAGCGCCGGGTCGGCTACCTACGAGGGGTTCCATCATCACGTGGTCACCCGGGCCAAGACCACTGTGTTCACCAACATCCACATAGCTCGGTATGGCATCGCTCACGTCCCCGAGGCCTATACGCTCGACGACATCGACATCGACGCCACCGTCGAGACCATTGCCCGGTATCCCGAGATCGTCGGGGTGAAGGTACGAGCATGCGGCCCGGTCGTTGAGACCCAGGGGATGGCCTACCTGGAGGCGGCGGTGCAAGCTGCCCGACAGGCGGACGTGCGGCTGATGGTCCACATCGGCGACGCCAACTTCGGCCGATCGGCGGGCATCACTCGACGGTTGCTTCCGCTGCTCGAGGCCGGGGACCTGCTCACTCATGTGTACACCGGAGCACCGGGACGGGCCGTAGACGACGACGGTACGGTGCTGCCGGAGTTGTGGGAGGCTCAACGTCGGGGAGTCATCCTCGATCCGGCTCACGGCCGCTACAACTTCAGTTTCGAGGTCGCCCGCATGATGATCGACCAGGGAGTGTTTCCATTCACCGTCAGCACCGACATCACACGGCCGGGCCGCGGCGTGGTCGGGTCCATGACCCACACCATGGGCAGATTCCTGGCATTGGGGTTCTCGCTCACCGAAGTGGTGAGGATGAGCACCCACAACCCTGCTGAGGTGCTTGGCGAGGCCCACGACCTCGGCACCCTCAGCGAAGGTACCGTCGCCGACCTGGCGGTGCTCGAGGTAGCCGACGGCACTTGGTGGTTCCGCGACGGTGAGGGTGCATGGTTGGAGGGCCGTCAGGCGCTCCGCCCGATCCTCACCTTCAAGTCGGGCGAGCAGATCTCGCCCGACTACGGCCCCTTTCCCGGCGGGTGGTTCCCGGACAGTCGCCGTCCCGAATCTGAGACGCCATGACTCGCTCGGTCGACATCCACGCCCACGTCCTCCCAACCCTGTTCTCGACGGCCGCCGACCGCGGCACGACGCGGTGGGGAATCGAATTCGGGCGAGCCGACGACGGCCGAATGATGTTCCAGGTGGCAGGGCGCTGGCGGCCTGCACTACAGGGCGACGTCTACGGTGAGACACCGGCGGAACGGGTCGCCCGCATGCGGCGTGTCAAGGTCGACGTCCAGATCCTCAGCCTCAGCCCCAGCCTGTTCCTGCACCTCGAAGATCCGGCCGACGCCGCCGGGTTCTCGGTCGATGTCAACGATGCCATCGGTGCCATCGTCTCCGCCGAGCCCGAACACTTTTGCGGTCTCGCCGTTCTTCCATTGGAACACCCAAAAGCGGCCGCGGCCGAGCTCGAACGGACGATGGCACTGGACGGGTTCGTGGGTGCGGTGGTGTCCACCAACGTCAACGGTCGGGACTGGGACGACCCCTACCTGGAACCGATTCTGGCGGCGGCCGAAGGGCTGGGAGCGTTGGTGTTCGTCCACCCCTCCTCAGTGCGGGCCGGCCATCTGCTCGACCGCCACCACCTCCGCAACCTCATCGGCAATCCGCTCGAGACCACGATTGCGATCGCCTCACTGGTTTTCGGGGGCGTTCTCGACCGTTTCCCTTCACTCGAACTGTGCTTTGCCCACGGAGGTGGATATGCCGGCTTCGGGATCGGCAGGTTCGATCACGGCAGTCGCGTGCGCCCCGAGGCTCGGTCCTCACGACTCCCCTCGGAATACCTGAGGCGACTGTGGTTCGACTCGTTGACGCATGACGAAACGGGCCTCCGCTACCTCATCGACAAGGTCGGCCCTGACCGCATACTCCTCGGTAGCGACGACCCTGCCGACATGGGCCTTACCCACCCCGTTGACTGGATCGAAAGCTGCAGCTCGCTGACCGAGCGGGAACGGTCACTGATCTTGGGTGAGAACGCCACCAAATTGCTGGGCGATCGCCTTCCAGACGCACCCGGCGGATGATCGATCGTCGCACATATGAGAGGTGCGGAAGAGCGACTCGTGCGATATTGAATCACCGGTGCCTCCCACCACCGCCGGGCATCATTCGGCGGGGTGCTCCCGGTGCCGGGCTAGTTGATGGACATCTTTCTTCTGCCACAGCAGAAGTAGGTGAGCGGGCCGACGAAGTTGATCAGGGTGACGATCCGCCAAAGCCACTTCGGGCCCCGAACCTCCTCTTCCGGTCTGACCGCGAGGTCGCGTTGGGCGAGCGCCAAGAGGGTGATTTGCACCACGGCACCGGCAATGACGAGTCCCCGCTGGGTCGGCGTGAAGTCCTTCCATTTCTTCTTCGAAGGCTGCATGTCGGTTCTCCTTTCCGATCATCGTCGCGCCGCCATGCGCGCCGGTGCTAGGGGAAAGAGACCTCTCCCGGCGATCGTCTTGGCAGAGGGGCGCACCTTCCGTCTTGCTTCACCAGCGGCGGGCTCTCCACCCGGGGATCGAGGCCCGCTCCTCGCCGATGGTGGTGAAGGCACCGTGGCCCGGGTATACCCCGGTGGCATCAGGGAGTGTGAAGAGGCGAGTTTCGAGGGACTCCATGATCTGGTCGAAGTCGGAGTAGGGGAACCGGGTAGCGCCCGGACCGCCGGGAAAGAGGGTGTCCCCGCTAAAGAGGTGCGATCCAAGCTTGAAGCAGGTGGACCCGGGTGTGTGGCCGGGAGTATGGATGGCTTCGAGTTGAACGTCGCCGACTTCGATCACCTCATGGTCCCGGATGGGAACAATGTTCGCGATGCCGGCGAGGGGTTGGTCGTCGGGGTGGAGACGGAAGGGGACTCCCAGCCGGTTGGTGACGGCCTCGGCGGCCTGGGTGTGGTCGGCATGGCCGTGGGTGGTGAGCACCGCGGTCACGGTGAGGCCGGCGACGGCGTGGAGGATCCGCTCGGCCTCATCGGCGGCGTCGATGATGACGGCCACACCGTTGGGGGCGGCCACGATGTAGACGTTGTTGTCGAGTGGGCCGACCACCAGCCGGCCGATACGAACATGGTCGGCTTCGAGGAACCACATGCTCATGAGCATACGACGGGGAGCGGTGATTCGAAGTGGTGCGCGCAGATGGGCGGCCGCCAACCACACAACGCCGATCATGGGAGTAGCGTGACCCTCCATGACCGATATCGAGTCCGACGCAGCCGAGACCCTCGAGGAGTTCAAGAACTCGTTCTCGTACGGGGCGCGTTCGGATCTCACGTTCAAGTTCCTGAAGTCGCTGAGCCCGGAGGATGCAGGCGAGTTCTTTCGGCAGCTGCTGGGGGAGGTCGGCCGTAGCCTCGATCACGGTGAGGTAGGGCCGATCCACCAGCTGGTCTTCGACTGGCAAGTGCGCGGCTACGAGAAGAGCGGCCGTTCGCATGAATACGACACGGCCCCGTTCGTCGCTCCTGCCAAGCCGGTCTCCGCGAGCAAGGTGGGAGTGCTGACCAGTTCCGGTCACTTCCCGGCCTGGGACGATCCGAATCCGTTCGGGATAGAAAACATGACGCAGGTAGAGGCTGAGGCCCGGATCAGTGAATTCATGCGAGACACGCCGGCGTTGTCGGCCATACCGATCGACATCGATTCAGGTGATCTGCGCGTGCGCCACGGCGGATACGATGTACGGAGCGTCTCGCGCGACCCCGAAGTGGCGTTTCCGCTTCAAACGCTGATTGCTCTCGAGGCCGAAGGCGTGATCGGCGAGTTGAGCTCCCCGATGTACTCGTTCACGGGCGCAACTTCGCAGGGCCGGCTGCGCAGGCAGGCGCTCCCGGGCTGGATCGATCGGCTCAAAGGCGACGGAATCGACGTACTCCTCCTGGTGCCGGTCTGACCCGTCTGTCACGTGTCGGTCGGACACGTCGCACGCGGATTCGAAGAGGCAGGTATCCCCACCGTCTCGGTGTTCGTGCGGGCGTTCCGGCACGTCGCCGAGGTGATGAAGCTTCCCCGCACGGTGATCACGCAGCACCCGATGGGCAGACCGCTGGGCGGACCGGGAGACCCACAGCGCCAGCGCACGGTGATCGAGGCCGCCCTCGGGCTCTTCGACTCGGCCACCGCCGGCGGCACCGTTGTTGAGATTGGAGACACCTGGCGCCCCGGTGCCGTCAACCCCTGACCGCCCTCGCTACATCGTCACCACCACGTTGCCCATGTGGCGGCCCTCTTCGACGGCCTCGTGCGCCTCGACGATCTGGTCGAGCGGGTAGGTGGCGCCGATAGCGTGCTGCAGGCAGCCGGCCTCGAGCAAACGCGTCACGTGTGCTTCGGCGGCCCGGCGCAGGTCGTCGGCCAGCTCGTAGACGATGAAGAAGCGCACCCCGACTCCCGAGACGATCATGGGGGAGAACTCGAAACCGACCTGCCGGTTGTTGGAGCCGTAGGCGGCGACCAGGCCGTCCTTGGCCATGATCTCGGGGATCAACGTGCCGTAGCTCGAGATGTCGAGGTCGACCATACGGTCGACGCCGTGGCCGCCGGTCAGGTCCTTGATACGCTCAACGACATTCTCGGATCTGTAGTTGATGGTCGCATCCGCACCGGCGGCCTTGGCATGTTGGGCCTTTTCGTCGGAGCTGATGGTCGTGAGGATCTGCACCGCCACGAGTAGGCGGGCCAACTGGATCGCATAGTGCCCGACGCTGCCTGCCCCACCCGTGACGAGAACCCGCTTGCCGACCACGCTGCCGTCCGTCGTCAACGCCCGGTAGGCCGTCAGCAGCGGAATGCCGAAGCAGGCGCCCGCCTCGAAGGAGACATCATCCGGCAACTTGACCGCCTGCGCCTCAGGCACTGCAATCATCGTCGCGCAGGTGCCAAATTGGCGTTTCCACTGGCCGTTCCAGACCCACACCCGCTCGCCGAGGCGGGCGGCCGGCACCCCGTCGCCAACCTCGTCGATGACGCCGGCCCCGTCGCTGTGCGGGATGATGCGCGGGGCGATCATCGGACGCGAACCCGTGCGGGCCTTCCAGTCGGACGGGTTGGCGCCGGAGGTGGCGAGCTTGACGCGCACCTCTCCGGGGCCGGGCTCGGGATCGGGCATCTCGCCGACCACCAGCACCTCGCGGGCCGGACCCGTGCGCTCGTACCAGGCCGCTCGCATGATGTCTCCTCCAGGATTGCGATTCCGGTGACTCGCTGCAGTGAAGCAGGAATAATCGCCTCCGCCAACGGCGTGTCGCGTCGGTGGCGGCCTTGCGCAGCTAAACGTCGCAGACCATCTACGTGTTTGCATAGTTGCATGCATGTCTTCACACAATGCGTAGGTAGAGCACGAGTGTTCGGATCGACCAGGCCACCCACCAGGAGCAGCCCTGCCGCGGCGATAGACGGAATGCAACGCTCTGCTCGGGTGCCCGGCGGAGAGGGGATCAAGTGCAAACGGCGATTGCCGATACGTAGGCCATGCCCACCGGCATTGAGACCGCCAGGAGGAGCCTTCCATGTCGGCCCATAACCGCATACGTGCGATTGCCCGACTCACCCAAGACCGCGGCCTGAGCCGGGAAGCGGCTGAGGTCATCGCGTTGGCGTTGTTTCCGCTCGATGTCGGTCCTGAAGGTGTTCCGGTCTCGCGGCGATTCCCCAAGAGGATCACCAAGCGAACCAGACGATTCAGGAAAACGGCTCAATCGGTGGCCCGCGACGTGCTCATCGATCTGGCCCGGGAGACGATCGAGGACTACCTCGATCTGGCCGTCACCTGCGGTGAGGACTACTACATCGACAAATTCGAGGAAGCGATGGCCGGTCCGGCTCCTTGGGCGGCCGTCTCGGTCGGGGCCAAGCCAGACGCGGCCCCGGAATCGGTCCAGTAGGCCGCGGCGCCGGGTCGCCTGCCTGCCGCATGCCTCTGAAGCCGGGATTGCGCCGACCCCATCGCGTCGCCCCCTTCGATGCAGGGCCGGCCCACTTGTCACGCTCCAAACGCTCGAAATCGGGTAGCGTCGAATACCTCTCACACCAGGAGGAGCAATTGTTCGGCACAGGCAAGCCAAGCAAGGAATACCGGGCCCGCATCATGGTGAAGCTCACCGACGACCTGCTTCCCCAGCCGGTGCTTTCCAAAGCGGAGGTCGAGGCTCACCTCACCGAAGCACTCAACGTCGGCGATCCGGATTCTCCGATCGTCGCCGTGATGGTCGACGACCCGATCACCACGAAACCGAAGCGGTACTGAGGCTCGCGAGCCGGGCACCTCACAACCGCCCGACTCGCGACCGCACACAACCGCCTGTTGCCCGTACGATGGTCCGTCAATGACCGCAACTGAGCAACCCTTCGAATTCATTTATGTCGGCGATCCGATGTGCTCGTGGTGCTGGGGGTTCGCTCCGGTGCTCGACCAACTGCAGGCGAACTTCACGATCCCCATCCGGGTGGTGGCGGGTGGGCTGCGCCCCGGTCCGGCGGCCGAACCGCTCAACGATCAGATGCGGGCAACGCTTGCCCACCACTGGGAACAGGTTGCCGAAAGGAGCGGTCAGCCCTTCGATTACAGGTTCCTGCAGAGAAACGACGGCTGGGTCTACGACACCGAACTGGCAGACACCGCGATCGTGACAATGCGCCACCTCGACGCGGACCAGACGTTGTCCTTCTTCGCCAGACTGCAGCGGGCCTTCTACGCGGAAGGGGTCGATGTCACTGATCCCGACGTGTACCCCGACCTGTTGGACTCCTACGAGGTCGACCGGGACCAGTTCATGAACCTGTTGACCTCACCGGAGATGAAAGAGAAGACCTGGGCGGATTTCGCCGAAGCCCGCCGACTGGGAGTGACCGGCTTTCCCACCTTGTTGCTCGACGAAGGGGACCGGCTGGTTGCCGCCAGTCCGGGGTACGTCCCCGCCGACTCGCTCATCCCGGCCATCCGGGACTGGATTCTCGAACAGCACACCACCCTGGCACCCGGACTGGTCTGTGATCTCGAAGATGGAGTCTGCTGAGTCGCCGATCCGCAACAACCAAAGGACACCATGGAGAATCTGTCGCTGATCTCGCGAGCCGTCGCCGCTCCCGACCGGGTTGCCATCGTCGCAAGCGAGGGCAACTTCACCTACGGCGACCTGACCGCCGCCCTAGCCACGGTCGCCGGGGTGTTGCTGGCAGGCCGTCCCGACCTCGGAGAGAACCGGGTGGCGTTGCTGGTCCCGCCGGGATTCCGCTACACGGCGGCGCAGTGGGGCACGTGGGCCGCAGGCGGGATCTCGGTACCGTTGTGCATCTCGCACCCCGCTCCCGAGCTCGAGTACGTGATCACCGACGCGGACGCCTCGGTCATCATCGCGTCGCAGGAGTACCGCTCGATCGTCGAACCGATCGCGATCGCCAAGGGCATACCGCTCCTCGATGCCGACGAGCTTGTGTTCGGAGCCGGAGGCCCGGTCGACCTTCCCAGCCTCGAGGACACCAGACGCGCTCTGATTCTCTACACCTCTGGATCAACCGGAAGGCCGAAAGGGGTGGTCTGGACCCACGCCAACCTGGAGGCTCAGCTCCGCAGCCTGACCGAGGCGTGGGAGTGGAGCCCGGACGACCGCGCCCTGATGGTCCTGCCGTTGCACCATGTGCATGGACTCGTCAACGTCCTGACCTGTGCCCTCTGGAACACGGCCACCTGTGAAGTCCTGCCCCGGTTCGAGGCGACTCGCACCTGGGATGGTTTGACGGGTGGAGAGGTCACTGTGTTCATGGCCGTACCCACCGTCTACCGGCGCCTGATCCAGGCGTGGTCGGAGGCCGACCGGTCGACCCGCGCCGACATGTCCGGCGCCCTCGCCGGGCTGCGGCTGATGGTCTCGGGTTCGGCCGCCCTCCCGGTTGCCACCTTGGACCAGTGGCGCGAGATCAGCAGCCAGACCTTGCTCGAACGCTACGGGATGACCGAGACCGGCATGGTGCTCTCCAATCCATACCGGGGGGAGCGCAAGCCCGGATCGGTTGGAGCCCCGCTGCCGACCGTCGCGGTCCGTCTCGTCGACGAAGAAGGACGCCCGGTCGGTCCGGGCAACGACGGGGAGATCGAGGTCAAGGGTCCCAGTGTGTTCCGCGAGTACTGGCAGCGTCCCGAGGCAACCGCCGAAGCCTTCCGAGACGGCTGGTTCCGAACCGGCGACGTGGCCGTCACAGACGGCAGCAGCTACCGGATCCTGGGGAGGCAAAGCGTCGACATCATCAAGACCGGAGGCGAGAAAGTCTCCGCCCTGGAGATCGAAGAGGTGCTTCGATCTCATGGGGCCATCCAAGACTGCGCCGTGGTCGGCATCGAGGATGCCGAGTGGGGAGAGCGAGTAGCGGTGGCAGTGGTCCCCGCCCCCGGTGCCAGGCCCGACCTCGAAGAACTCCGGGCATTTGCGCGGCAACGTCTGGCCCCCTACAAGCTGCCCCGCCAACTCCTCATCGTCGACGATCTACCCCGCAACGCCCTCGGCAAGGTCGTCAAACCCCACCTCAAAGACCTGTTCGCAGAAGCCGTCCCCCGCCAGCTGTGACCGTCGATCGGATAGTCGTAGCTCCAAAATTACAGGTTGTTTGTAATGCGTAATTGTATTACACTGCCGGTATGAGTGACACGACAGACGTTTGGACCCAGGTCAGCAAAGTCCTGGACAAACATGGGATCAACTTCCGGATCGGAACCGAAGGCTTCAGCGATCTCGCCGACTGTACGGTGATGTGCCTGGCGGGCGATATGAAGACCACCGTCGCCGAAATGGGGCGCACGCCCCGCGATCAGGTGGTCATGGTCCGCATCGACGAAAACACCAAGCGAGCACTCGACGACTGGGTAGAAACCGGAGCGGTCAAGAGCCGCTCGGAGGCCGCCGCCCTGTTCATGCGGGAAGGCATCAAGGTCCGGTCGGGAGAACTCGAAGAGCTGCGCGAGGCCCTCGACGACGTCGGCCGGGCCAAGCAAAGGCTCGAAGAAAAGGCGAAAGAGGTGATCGGGGGAATGCCCGACCCAACGCCACCGTTCGACACTCCGTAGCCAATTTCTCATCCCGGTACCAGCGTTGAAAGGAGAGTGGAGATGAAGCGATTCACGATTCCTCGTGTAGCCCACTGTTCCGACGGCTGCAGATCACCGTCCTAGGCACGACCCAAAACTGCCAACCCAATCAAGGAACCCCCGGCAGCAAGCTGGGGGTTTCCTTTTGTTGGATCGGTGTCAGTTCCGATTTCACAGGTCCGTTCGACGATCGGGAGCGCCGGTTAGCCGCTCGCGGTGAGGCTCACGATCAGGGTTCCGTCGATCACCTCGCCGAACAGCGAAACGCTGTCGTCGGTCCAGGTGACTCCCTGTGCGTTGCTGAGCGGAACGGTGATCGCTTCTTCATAACCAGTCACGCGAATCGAAGCACCACCGCACTGGGGTGGGTAGGACTCGGCCAAGACTTCACACAACCGGGCGTCCGTCCCGTCGTCGAGCAGGAAACCCTGCACTGCGATCACGCCGATGGCGTCGGTGTTGAGAGCCTCGGACACCGACAAGCCGCCGTCGATCGGCATCCCGCTCGATGCGACGGAGCCACCGCCCGTGCCGACCACCGGTTCCGAGTCGTCCGGGAGCGGCTCGGACGCATCGTCGTCCGTGACGATCGTGTCGACGCAGTTGGGTTCGCCGGGGGCACACACTCCCGCCACCGCCGGCGTGTCACCCGGGTTGTCGTTCGGTGGCAGCGATGCCGGGTCGTCGTTGCCTGAACCACCTGCGCACGCCGCTGCGAGAAGCACCAGGGTGGTGAGGACCGCCGCTAGGCGACCCTGGCGAGTTGCGCTCATCTTCATTGTTCGGCCTTCCTTCGGGACGGGTCGGGAGGTTGGTTCTCTTCCGATCACAGCTATGACGAGCCGGGGCGACGAAACGGTTCCCACCACCGACCCCGTGTGCCGCCTGTACGAAGCCGAAGGGTTTCCTCCTTCAGATCTTGTTGAAGACGCTCCCCAACGTCAGGAGGATGCCGCCTGCCGCGGTCAGCCAGAAGGGGATATCGGGAGAGAGATCCGCTCCAGTCGGTACGATCCACAGCAGGATGCCGAGGGCGAGGGCCCCGACCGCCGGCCAGAAAGTCTTTCCTGTCGGTGGGCTCAGCCGCATTGATGCTCCTCTCGGCGTGCTCGCAGTGCTTCAGCAATCTAGGGATCAACCTCCCGAGGTCAAACCGACCTGTACTGGGGTCTGGTCGTCCGGCGGCGATTATGTGTCGACCGACCCGGCGGCCTTCGGCCATCCAAGCGCGCCGGCTCTCGTCGAGGAGCAGCCGGCCCAGCCGTTGCGGCGGACCGTCCTGCCCACCGAGTTCAGACTGCCAGCTTCCCGGCCGCCTCGAGGTCGGCGGCGATGTCTGCCAGCCCCAGCTCCTCCAACCGGTCCCGGTTCGGCAAACCGGTGGGCACGTCCCAGCCCCGGAATCGGTAGTACTCGTCGAGCATCGGTTCGAGGTCGACCACCTCGCCCTTGGCGAAGCCGTCCGGCATGGGCTCTTTCCGCATTCGTTTGGGGAGGGTGTCGTCTGCCCTGGTCAGCCCCTCCCGCACATTGAAGGCTCGCTCGACGTTGACGATCCGTTCCCCGATGGTGAGCACGTCCTCCTCGGTCAGATCGAGGCCGGTGGTTGCGTTGCAGAGGCGCGCCGCCGTCCCGGCCATCGAGAACGGCTCGGCATCTTTTGAGAACATCCATGGATCGCTTGCGAACAGGCAGATCTCGAGGCAGTTTTTGAAGGCCAGGAGGTTCTCGTACCAGACGACCAACTCGGGTTTGCCCTCTTCGGTGACCGGGTTCTTGGGTTCCTGGTACCGGTCGAGTACCGGTTGGAGAGACGCATCCCAGCCGTGATCCGGCATCGATTCGGGGAGGAAGGCCCGAATGTGGCAGGCGCCCCGGCTCGAAACGGCGTAGCTGAGGCCCCATCCTTTTGAGGAGCGGGGATCCCGCCCGGCGAAGGTCATCCCCTTGGTGTGGATCATCAGATCTTCAGTGCCTTTGCCCATGCGGGCGGGGATCTCGGCCAAGCTGCCGGCGAGCAGGTCGCCGATCCCTTCCCGGCGGGCGATCAGCTCGATGAGACGGTGGATGGTGTCCTGATTGCCCCACTCCATCCGTAGCCCGTTTGTGCGGTCGTCGGCCAGCAGACCTTTTTCGTGGCACTCCATGGCGAAGCCGATAGCCGCCGAGCAGTCGAAGTAGTCGATGCCGTATTCGTCGGCGAGGGTGGCAGCGGCGAGTACCGCGTCGAGGTCGTAGAGGCCGAGCCGAACCCCGAGATCCATCGGTTGGGACAACTCCATGCCCTGCCCGTACGCTCCGGTGAATGGTCCTCTGCTGACCACGTACATGTGGTCACAGGCCTGCGGGCAGGAGAAACAGGCCCGGGGTTTGACATAGCGATCGGCCTGGTTCTCGTAGGACATCATCGAGAACCATCCGGTCGGGGCCCCACCCCGGAAGTTGCGGTCACCCAACATCCCGCCGTAGCGGGGGGCGCCCCGGGAGGGGCCGTAGGCGGCGATCAGTTCGTACATGTCTCGGTTGGCGTCCCAGGCCCGGTAACTCCGGCGGACTTCGGTGGCGAGCGCCCGCGGATCGGCCACCCGCACGCCTCCGGTGCCCCGGGTGGCAATGGCTTTGAGCCGTTTCGATCCGAACACCGCCCCCACCCCGGTTCGGCCAAGCGCCCGGCCGAGGTCGGCGATGACGCTGGCGTAGGCCACCAGATTCTCGCCGGCCGGGCCGATGGTCAGGGTGCTGACGTCCGGGTCTCCCAGTTCCTGCACGATGGCCCGGGCGGTCTCCCGGGTGGTCCGACCCCAGAGGCGGGCGGCCGGTCTGATCTCCACCCGGTCGTCGTCGATCCACAAGTAGACCGGTTCGGGGGAGGCACCCTGGATGATCACGCCGTCGTAGCCGGCGTACTTGAGGGTCGTCCCGAAGGAGCCTCCACAAT
>JAHEDM010000273.1 GCA_024641205.1 Actinomycetes bacterium | reverse complement strand
ACCGATTCGAGGCGCAACCCGCATGAACCATGAAGCCAAGCCGAGGATCTACACCATTGGCCATGGCAACGCGCCGTTTCAAGAGATCGAGCGAATCCTCCGGTTGCACGGCGTTGCCACCCTCATTGATGTCCGCTCTGCCCCGTACTCGAAATACTCCCCCGACTTCAGGAAGAGCGCTCTGGCCGAAAACGCAGCAGGCGCCGGGCTTGGCTATCGGTGGATGGGAGATCGGCTGGGGGGAACCGAAACCGGCTCGGTTCGTACGGTCCCGGCGGCTACCGACGGGCCGGTCGTGAATGAATCGGCCATGGCCGGGGCGCTGGCCGAGGTTGTCGCCCTCAATGAGACGGGACCGGTCGCACTCTTGTGTGCAGAAAGGGATCCGGAGCACTGCCACCGGTTGATCACGCTTGCCCCCCGGCTCGAAGCGCTCGGGAGTGAGGTGTTCCATATTCTCCCGGACGGGGCTGCACATCGACACCAACCCTCCCTCGGGATCTGACTGCTGTTCGTGTCACACCCGACCGGAAGCGTCCGAACCATGCAGAGATCAACAGGAGCTACCGGCGAGGTTTGCTGGTTCGTTTAGCAATTTGGGCTCACGATATCGCCCCAGCTCGAGGGACAGGAAGCTAAGTGCCCTGTCTGCCGTAGCGCAATCGACCAACATGCCTTGACCCTCGACCTCACCGGTCTCGACGTATTGGCCTGCCACGATTGCGGAGCAGTACTGGCCGCGTAGATGCGCGGACAGAGGTACTGCGTTCGTCCAGCCGCGGCCGGTTGGGACGAGTGAAGCTCCTCTACGCTGATGCCCGGTCCATTGGATTAGACCGGGCTGGTTGCTGAAAGGCCGGAGTAAACCCGGGCGCATCGGGAAGAACGTAGAGGGACGCCTCAACGCGATTGTCGAATGGCCGGCCATCGGGCAGGTTGCTGGAAACGGTGACCACACTCACCGTCGTTCCGGGCAGTCCGACGCCGACGGAGAAGAGAACTCGCTTTTCAGCCCCAGGTTGCAACGTACCGAGATCGCAGGTCACGGTCCAGGGTTGTTCGTGAAAGGACCCTTCCTGGTCGAGACGCATCGAACCGACCACGTTGCAGGTCTGCGACTCGAGGTCAACCGTCACGCTGGCAGCCGGGATCTCAAAGGTGCCTTCGACCTGTTCGGCAACGTGCGTTCCGCGGTTGCGGATGAGGCTCTCGTACTGGATGACCGATCCGGCCATAGCCGGCTTGGCATCCACTTCAACCACGAGATCGACCAACCCTGCTGATGGTGTCGTGTTGCCTGCGGCAGCGGACGGACCGAGAACCGTCCCTACCATCAAAACCAGCCCCACGCCGGCTTTTGTCATGACTCGGGCACCAGCCCTTATTCGCGCGCCTCCCATACTGAGAGAGCCTATTGACCACTCAGCGTGGTGGAAAGCGTCAGAGGGTGCCTTTCCAAGAAGCCCTCCAAGAACTAGTCATGCCGGGTAGGTTGAAGGCATGTCCGATCACCACCTCGAAATCATCGCCCACTACGAGGTGTACGAGGAAGCGAACCGGCTGATCCAGGACAACCCGCTGGAGTTTCTGCGGACCGCCGAGATCATCGAACGCTCCCTCAACCCCCCACCCGGAGTGATCGTCGATATCGGCGGCGGACCAGGCGTGTACGCCGCCTGGTTGGCGCGCCTCGGCTACCGGGTCCACCTCTTCGATCTGGTGCCGCGCCACGTGGAAGCAGCCCGGCAGGCGTCGGACACGGGAAACCTGACGGCGGAGGTTGCGGATGCCCGGGCGGTCCCCATGAGCGACGCATCCGCCGACATCGTGCTTCTGCTCGGGCCCCTCTACCACCTGGTGGAGCGAGAAGACCGGATCGCGGCGCTGCGGGAGGCGAAACGAATCCTCCGTCCGGCCGGTACCGTTTTCGCGGCAGGAATCTCGAGATTCGCCCCGGCAATCGAAGGCATCGTCGGAGACCTCATCGCCGATCCGGTATTCCGTCAGATCGTGGAACGTGACCTCACCGATGGGCAGCATCGGAACCCAACCCTGAATCCAAGGTACTTCACAACGGCCTACTTCCACCGACCGGAAGATCTCCTCCGGGAGACGGAGGAAGCAGGTTTCGCGGAAGCCAGAGTCATCGGCGTCGAAGGTCTCGGCTGGGCGGTGGCGGATCTCGCCGAGATCTTGGCCGACCCCGCAGCTCGCGATCGTCTGCTCGACGTACTGCGCCGTCTCGAAGCTGAGCCTGCTCTGCTCGGGGCGAGTCCGCACCTTCTGGCTGTGGCCGGCCACGGATGATTCTGGTTGCCCAGGATTTTCTGTCACACCCCACAGATAAGGTTGAAACCATGGAAACACAACAGATTGCATCGCTCTTCGCCACCGGCGGACTCGCCATCGAACTGGTCTACGACGGACCCATGGCCGGCTGTCCCCACTGCGACGAGAACGCTACGTGCGGTCTGGCAGCGGCGGCCTAGGAACGCCTACGCTCGTGCTGGTGGCCACCGAGTACAGGGTTGGACCCGATGATTGGGAATCCGCTGTTGCCAGAATCGATGGGCCCCAGCTGGTTGTCGGTGGGCCCGGGACCGGTAAAACGGAGTTTCTGGTTCGCCGCGCGTTGTGGTTACTCGAAGAGGCCGACATCGCTCCGGAGGAACTCCTCCTCCTGAGCTTCTCGCGACGGGGAGTTGCGGACCTCAAGGAGCGGGTTCGGCGCGGTTTGTCTCGTTCCCACACGGTGGTTCCGGCGTCAACGTTTCACTCCCTGGCCGCCCGGCTGTTGGAGGGTCATGCCGAGCAGGCACTTGGCTGGACCGGCATGCCGGCCTTGCTCACCGGACCCGAACAGGTAGCACTCGTCCACGACATGCTTTCGACCGAAGACCCCGAAAGCTGGCCCCTCCCCTTCCGAAACCTCCTGACCACGAATAGCTTCGCTCGAGAAGTGACCGACTTTCTGCTCCGCTGCCAGGAACAACTGATCAACGGGTCGCAACTCGCTGAGCTGGCCCGGTACCGTTCGGACTGGCAAGGGCTGCCGGACTTCCTCCTCCGGTATGAACAGACCCTGCTGGAACGAAACCGCATCGACTATGGGACGCTGCTCGGGCGAGCGGTTGACATCATCTCCCGGAAGGAAATCGCCGCGGCCGTCGGTGCCCAGTACCGCTACTTGCTCATAGATGAATACCAGGACACGACCACCGCCCAGGTACAGCTCTTACGAGGCCTGTACGCGTCCCATCACAACATGACCGTCGCGGCTGATCCATACCAGTCGATCTACAGCTTCCGGGGCGCCGACCTCTCCAACGTTGACCGTTACCCCGACGATTTCCCAGACCCGGAAGGCCGCCCCGCGACACGCATTGTGCTGACGACGTCGTTCCGGGTCCCGGCCGCCATTCTCGAGGCGGCCGAGCGGGTCACAGCCGGTTCGCTTCCAGGATCGGCCGGTCCGGTCACGCCCGCCCGCGGCGAGG
>JAHEDM010000026.1 GCA_024641205.1 Actinomycetes bacterium | reverse complement strand
AACTTGGGCCTTGTCATACCGTTCGATGATCTCCTCAATCAGACGACGCACGTCTGACTTGAAGATCACCGCATTCACGAAGGGAAAGTCGCTTGGGAATGCCTGGTTCATGATGGCCCGACCCACGGTGGTCTCGAAGGGCTTCGTGCCATCTACCGGCTCTTCGGTAATGAGTCCTGCCAAAGAACGGGCCAGGTCTTCATGACTCTCCGCCGATCCGGCCAGGTCGCCCAGCCGAATCTTGACCGGGGCATGCAGCGATAGGTCTCCGGCTTCATACGCCATGAATGCCTCGTCGACATCGGAGAAGTACCGGCCGGCCCCTTTGGCATCTTCCACCAGTTCAGATAGGTAGTAGACGCCGATGACCATGTCCTGGCTCGGCGTGACGATCGGTCGACCGCTGGCCGGTGATAGAACGTTGTTGGCAGACAGCATCAGAATGCGGGCCTCGGCCTGAGCTTCCGCCGAGAGAGGCAGGTGGACGGCCATCTGATCCCCATCGAAGTCAGCGTTGAAAGCCTCACACACCAACGGATGGATCTGGATTGCCTTGCCTTCAACCAGGACGGGCTCGAAGGCCTGAATACCCAAACGGTGCAACGTCGGCGCCCGGTTGAGAAGCACCGCATGTTCTTGGATGACATCGGCGAGGATGTCCCAAACCTGCGGACGCTGCCGCTCGACCATCCGTTTGGCCGATTTGATGTTCTGCGCAACGTCCTTGTCGACGAGACGCTTCATGACGAAAGGCTTGAACAGTTCCAAGGCCATGATTTTCGGCAGGCCACACTGATGCAGCTTCAGCTGTGGGCCGACCACGATCACGGAACGCCCGGAGTAGTCGACGCGCTTACCCAGGAGGTTCTGGCGGAAACGCCCTTGCTTTCCCTTCAGCATGTCGGAGAGCGACTTGAGCGGCCGGTTGCCCGGGCCGGTCACTGCCCGGCCACGGCGTCCGTTGTCAAACAAAGCATCGACTGCTTCCTGCAGCATGCGCTTCTCGTTGTTGACGATGATCTCGGGCGCACCGAGATCGAGCAGTCGCTTGAGACGGTTGTTGCGGTTGATGACCCGCCGATAAAGATCGTTCAGGTCGGAGGTCGCAAAACGACCGCCGTCGAGCTGGACCATCGGACGCAATTCCGGCGGAATCACCGGCACCGTCTCGAGGATCATCGCCTGAGGCGAGTTGTTGCCCTCCCAGAACGGCTTGACGACTTTGAGCCGCTGGGTGGCCCGCTGCCGCTTCTGAGCCGAGTTGGCGCTCAGGTCCTCCTGCAGACGCTCCATCTCGGCATCGAGGTCAAGACGGATCAACAGGTCCTTGATCGACTCAGCACCCATACCGCCTGCGTAGAAACCCTCATAGCGATCAACGATCTGGCGCCACAGGGGCTCCGATTCGATCAGCTTCTTGGGGGCCATGGTGCGGAATGTGTCGAAGGCTTCCTCAACGAGGTCGGCTTCACGCTCTGCCCGATCCTCACGCTCCCGAATCTCTTTCTCGACTTCGCGCCTGCGAGCGGACATCTCCTGCGCTTTTGCACCACCCTCTTCCATCTGGGTGAGCTCTTGCTCCAACCGCTCCAAACGCCCCGACTTCCACTCATCGAACTCTTCGCGGATGACCTGGATCTCCGCATGCAGATTCTCTTCGAGCTCGGGCAACTCTTTCTGACGCTTCTCCTCGTCGACGTACGTGACGAGGTACGCGGCGAAGTAGATGACCTTCTCGAGTTCTTTCGGAGACATGTCGAGCAGGTACCCGAGACGACTTGGGACGCCTTTGAAGAACCATATGTGGGTAACGGGGGCGGCAAGCTCAATATGGCCCATCCGTTCGCGACGGACCTTGGCCCGGGTCACCTCTACGCCGCAACGCTCACAGACGATGCCGCGATAGCGGATCCGCTTGTACTTCCCGCAGTAGCACTCCCAGTCTTTCTGCGGACCGAAGATGCGCTCATCGAACAGCCCATCCTTTTCCGGCTTCAGGGTCCGGTAGTTGATGGTTTCGGGCTTCTTCACCTCACCGTACGACCAGGCGCGAATCTGATCGGATGTGGCGAGGCTGATCTTCAGTTCATCGAAGAGCTGATGCACGGCGCTCCTTCCAGGTGGTAGGAGTCTGCTGAGTAATACCGTTGCGTAGATCGGCGGTCAGGCGCACCAAGGGCAAGGCGCAGGTTTCGCCTGTACTGGTGAAGTACTGGCGGAACCGAGAACGAAGCACTTGGTGATGACTGGTCGTCGAGATACGTGACATGTATTGCTCAGCGGGCTCCTAGGGCCGTCGTATTTCTTTGGTTATGTGTCAATTTCTGATTCGCGGCGTTCCGGTCGGGAGAGATCGATGCCGAGGGATTCCGCTGTGCGGAACACATCCTCGTCGAGCTCCCTCAGTTCGATTTCCTCACCAGCCGAGAGCATCTCGACGTTGAGGCAAAGGCTCTGCATTTCCTTGACCAGCACCTTGAACGATTCCGGTATACCGGGCTCGGGGATGTTTTCCCCCTTGACGATGGCCTCGTAGACCTTTACCCGACCGGCCACATCGTCGGACTTGATGGTCAGAAGCTCCTGGAGGGCATAGGCAGCGCCGTACGCCTCGAGAGCCCAGACCTCCATCTCCCCGAAACGCTGGCCACCGAATTGGGCTTTCCCGCCGAGCGGCTGCTGGGTGATCATCGAGTACGGGCCGGTTGATCGAGCGTGAATCTTGTCGTCCACCAGGTGGACCAGTTTCAAGATGTAGATCTGCCCGATCGTGATGCGACGGTCGTATTGCAGACCGCTTCGTCCGTCGTAGAGAACGGCCTTGCCCGTCCCGTCCACCAGCTGGTCACCGTCCCGGTTGGGCAGACTGTGAGCGAGGACGTCGGCAATCTCACCCTCACGGGCACCGTCGAAAACAGGGGTTGCCACCCGGGTCCAGGGTTTGGCTCCGATCGCCGCAGGGCTATCTGACTCAAAGGGAGCCCATCCCTGTCCGGCCGCCCAACCCAGGTGCGTCTCGAGCACCTGACCCAGGTTCATGCGAGAGGGCACACCCAGCGGCGAGAGGATGATGTCGACAGGAGTTCCATCCTCCATGAACGGCATGTCTTCTTCGGGGAGGATCTTGGCGATGACACCCTTGTTGCCATGGCGGCCTGCGAGTTTGTCGCCTTCGGAAATCTTGCGTTGTTGAGCTACGTGAACACGAACGAGCTCGTTGACCCCCGGCTTGAGGTCATAGCCCTCAGAGCGGCGTAGCACCTTCACGTCGGTGACCTTGCCTGCCTCGCCGTGTGGAACCTTGAGCGACGTGTCGCGGACTTCCCGGGCCTTCTCTCCGAAGATGGCCCGCAACAGGCGCTCTTCAGGAGTTAGCTCGGTCTCACCCTTGGGGGTGACTTTGCCGACGAGATAGTCGCCCGGCCCTACTTCCGCCCCGATGCGGATGATGCCGTTTTCGTCGAGGTCGTGGAGTACTTCCTCGGCAACGTTCGGGATGTCACGTGTGATCTCTTCCGCCCCGAGTTTCGTGTCCCGGGCCTCGATCTCGTGCTCCTCGATGTGGATGGAGGTCAGCACATCATCTTTGACGAGGCGCTCAGAGATGATGATGGCGTCTTCATAGTTGTGGCCTTCCCAAGGCATGAACGCAACCAGCAGGTTCCGGCCAAGGGCCAACTCGCCCTGATCTGTGCTGTGCCCGTCGGCCAGGACGTCCCCGACCTTGACCGTGTCGCCGATCCTCACCAGAGCCTTCTGGTTCATGCAGGTGCCCTGGTTGGAGCGGATGAACTTCAAGACGGGATACGTGTGTTTGGCGTTGGTACCCGTTTCCTTAATTACGATGCTGTCGCCATCGACGTCGACGACCTCGCCGGCAACCGTGCTGATCACCATGTCGCCCGAATCCTTAGCCGCCCGCGCCTCCACTCCCGTCCCCACCAAAGGAGCTTCTGAGGTGAGCAGGGGTACGGCCTGGCGCTGCATGTTGGAACCCATGAGGGCCCGGTTGGCATCGTCGTGCTCGAGGAAAGGAATGAGCGCCGTCGCGATCGATACGATCTGCTTCGGCGATACATCCATGTAATCGACTTCTTTCGGCGGCACCTGGTCGATCTCGCCGCCGCCGCCCGCCTTGCGCACGAGCACACGGTCGTTGAGGAACGACCCGTTCTCCTTCAAGGGTGCGTTGGCCTGGGCAATCACGAACCGCTCTTCCTCGCTGGCAGTCAGGAAGTCGATCTTGGTGGTGACGGTGCCTGCTTCGACCTTCCGGTAGGGCGTCTCGATGAAGCCGTACCGGTTGACACGGGCGAAGGTGGCCAGTGACCCGATCAAACCGATGTTTGGGCCTTCCGGCGTCTCGATCGGACACATCCGACCGTAGTGCGATGGGTGAACGTCCCGAACCTCGAAGCCGGCCCGTTCCCGGGACAGACCGCCGGGACCGAGAGCCGAGAGCCGGCGTCGATGGGTCAATCCCGCGAGCGGGTTGGGCTGATCCATGAACTGGCTGAGCTGGCTCGAGCCGAAGAACTCATTGATAGCGGAAACCACCGGCCGGATATTGATCAGACTTTGCGGAGTGATCGACTCAGGATCCTGGGTAGTCATGCGCTCACGCACAACACGCTCGAGACGGGTCAGGCCCACTCGCACTTGATTCTGGATCAGTTCGCCGACCGTACGGATCCGCCGGTTGCCGAAATGATCGATGTCGTCCGTCTGCACCGGTACCTCAGTGCCCGCCGATGTGAGGAACGTCTTCTGGCCTGCGTGCAGGTGCACCAGGTAGCGAATCGAATCCAGGATGTCGTCGTTGGTCAGAAGACCCTGCTCTTCCGGGTCGTAGTCATCGGGAACGGGCCAGCCGAACTTCTGATTCATCTTGTAGCGACCCACGCGGGTCAGGTCGTAGCGCTTTGGGTTCCTGAAAAGCGTCTGGATCAAACCCCTCGCAGACTCGACCGTGGTGGGCTCACCAGGTCGCAACTTACGGTAAAGGTCCAAGAGCGCTTCGTCCTTGTCGGTTGCGGTGTCCCGGGCAAGCGTGTTGCGAATCGACTCAGCACCGTTGAACAGGTCGAGGATCTCTTCGTCCGACTCGGCAATGCCGAGCGCACGTAGGAAAGCACTCACGTACTGGCGACGCTTGCGATCAACGCGCACACCAATCGTGTCGCGCTTGTCCGTGTCGAACTCCAACCAGGCTCCCCGGCCGGGGATCAACTTGGTCGTGAAGATCTCACGGTCAGAAGTCTTGTCCGGGGTGCTGTCGAAATACACACCGGGAGAACGAACCAGCTGGCTGACGACGACCCGTTCTGTGCCGTTGATAATGAATACACCGTTTTCCGTCATGATCGGAAAGTCGCCGAGGAAGACTTGCTGTTCCTTGATCTCTCCGGTCTTGCGGTTCACGAACCGGGCGGTCACGAACAGCGGTCGAGAGAAGTGAGCGTCGCGCTCCTTGCATTCCTCCAGCGTCCTCGGCGGGTCGCCGAAGCGATGGTCGGTCAATTCCAAAGCAAGCTCGCCCGTGAAATCTTCGATAGGCGAAATACCTACGAAAATCTCTTTGAGACCTTCCTCAATGAACCACTCAAACGATTCGTATTGAACAGCGAGGAGATCGGGTAGGGGAAGTACTTCGGGGATCTTGCCAAAAGAGAAGCGTTCAGCGACGCGCGAAGTCAAGTGTTGCTCCTTGGGCCTGGGATGGCTGCAGACGACGAAACGCCAGATTAGCACGCGACTAACCAGACGGCAACCAGACTTTTGCGTCCGCAAATGGCTTGCCCATACGCGGACCTTGTAACGTAGAACCTACCGCATTCGGGATGGCAAGGTCAAGGGTATGCCGGCCGGACTTCATCCGGGCGTACTCGGTACTTTGTACTTTGCGCGAGACCTCGCGGCCGGAGAGCCTGAGTCGCAGTACGAAATACGAAGTACCAAATACGGAAGGCCCCGGCCGGAGCCGGGGCCTTTCCTCTCTTTGCTACTTCAGTTCCACCATGGCGCCCGCGCCCTCGAGTTGCGCTTTGGCCTTTTCGGCGGTCTCCTTGTCGACGCCTTCGAGAACTGCGCTCGGAGCGTTGTCGACCAGGTCCTTGGCCTCTTTCAAACCGAGGCTGGTAAGAGACCGAACCTCTTTGATGGTCTGGATCTTCTTGTCACCTGCGGCAACCAGCATGACGTCGAATTCGTCCTGCTCTTCCTCCACAGGGGCGGCAGCTCCCACCGCGGCAGGTGCTGCCATAGCCATCGGAGCGGCAGCCGTCACATCGAACCTCTCCTCGAACGAATCGAGAAATTCCTTGAGCTCGAGCACGGTCATCTCTTCGAAGACCGCAAGGAGCTCGTCTGTCTTCATCTTCGCCATGGTGTCTATTCCTCCTCGGCGGTGTCGTCGGATCCGTCGGCAGGTGCTGCGTCAGCATCTGCTTTTGCCGTACTCTTGGCGGCCTTGGCCTTGGGAGCGGCTTTGGCGGGTGCTGCGTCAGCATCTGCTTTTGCCGTACTCTTGGCGGCCTTGGCCTTGGGAGCGGCTTTCTTCTTTGGGGCAGGTTTGTCGGTTGCCTCAGTGTCCGGGGATGATTCGGCCACTACCTCGGCGACCTCAGCAACCACCTCGGCGACCTCATCAGCCACGTCAACAGCAGCCACCTCAGCAACCTCAACATCGGTCACCGGCTCGGCAGCCGCCACAGGAGCCTCCTCAGCAACCACCTCGGCGACCTCATCAGCCACCGCAACAGCCGCCTCTTCAGCAACCTCAACATCGGTCACCGGCTCGGCAGCCGCCACAGGGGTCTCTGCAACCTCCGGCGCTTCTGCTTCTTTCTTTTCCAGCAGTTGACTGAACATCGATGCAGCGTCGCGTATCTTGGCGCCGAGCATTCCGGCCAGCTTGGACATCGGAGCCTTGAAGCCACCGGCAATCTTGGAGAGCAAGATGTCTCGCGGCTCAATATCGGCCAATCGAGAGATCTGCTCGGGTGGCAACAACGCCCCTCCGAGAATCCCTCCCTTGATGATCAGCTTTTCATGATTGGACGCGAAGTCCCGCAGGACCTTGGCAACCGGAACCGGATCGTTCTTGGCAAAAGCAAGGGCAGTCGGCCCAACCAGCAGTTCTGGTAGGCCCTCGAGGGACATGCTCTCAACAGCTCGCCGTGCCAGCGACATTTTGAATACCTGGTATTCGCCCTGCGCCTTCTGCACGCTTCGCCGCAGCTCTTGCTGCTCGCCGACCGTCAAACCGCGGTACTCGGTCACGAAGGTAGCTCGCGCTTCGTCGAGCTGCTCTCGTATCAGTTCAACTGCCTGGACCTTCTCAGGTCTTGGCATTACTCCTCCTCATCAAAACGGGGGCCCTCGCCGAAGACGAATGGCCCCTTGTGAGGTCCAACCTGCGCAGGCGGGGGGTTCCCTTTGAGCCCAACGGGCACCGGCGGTCTTCGGCCGAGGTATTGGAGTTGTGGAAAGGACAGTACCACGCTTTGCTCGTACTGCGTATTCCGTACTTCGTACCATGAATACCTAGCCTTGGGTACGAAGTACAAAGTGCGTGCCGGAGGCACCACCCATCCCAAAACAAGTAGACACCGGGCGTCCAGTGCGCGACACTCCGATTGAACAACACAACGTTTTGCTTTGGGGGTCCTTGTCCAAGGGTGGTTGTCAACCGCCCCCACCCAAGACCGAGGCACTAACGGGCACCGGTGTCACTCCGGCGATACGACAGCCCCTACCCTGTCGCCACCGTTGAGAGGCAGCGAGACGGCCTTCGCACCGCCGTCAGCCCAGGCTCCCATCATGGGGCCACAGTGCCATCGCTCGTGGAGTGAGGACCCCCAAACTCTGCCTCCCCCTTGCGAACGAAGTGAGCGACCTGGGGGGAGTTGTCGAGCCGCAGGCTCGACGGAGGGGGGTCCGTTCCCACACGGCAGGGTCAGTTGCTTCGTGGTTCCTACGAAGTACAAGATACGAAATACGGCCGGCCGGAGGCCGGCTGCTACAGCAGCTTCCCAACGTCGACCCGCACGCCCGGCCCCATCGTCGACGAGACCGATAGGTTACGAACGAACCGTCCCTTTGCTGAGGATGGGCGCGCCCGAACGATCTCATTGCTGAGTGCCAGCAAGTTCTCATCGAGTTGCTCGTCAGAGAATGAGACCTTGCCGATCGGAGCGTGCACATTGCCGTACCGGTCGTTGCGATATTCGATACGACCGGCTTTGAATTCTTCAACTGCCTTACCCACGTCGAAGGTGACGGTCCCGGCCTTCGGATTTGGCATCAGGCCGCGCGGGCCAAGCACTCGCCCAAGCTTGCCGACTTCGGCCATGAGATCGGGGGTAGCAATCGCCACGTCGAAATCGAGAGCTTTTCCGCCCTGGATTTCCTCAACGAGTTCCCGGCCCCCGACGAGGTCGGCTCCGGCTGCTTCGGCTTCACGCACTTTGTCGCCTTGCGCAAAGACCGCTACACGAACCGTCTTGCCGGTGCCGTGCGGCAAGCTGACGGTCCCACGCACCAGCTGATCGGCTTTGCGAGGATCGATGCCGAGCTTGAAGACGGCCTCAACCGTTTCATCGAACTTGGCGAAGGACATGGACTTGACCAGCTGAACCGCTTCAGCGGCCGGATAAGTGGTTGTGGCGTCGAACCCCTTCACCGCATCGTTGAATTTCTTACCGTGCTTCGGCATCTTTCCTCCTGTGGTTCAAACGGCCCGGACCATGCGCCCGAAGCCTCCCAATAGGGGCGACACTTCGTGCCGCCGTATTTCGTACCTCATATCTCGTACTTCGTACTCCAACCCGGCGTCCTACCAGGTACGAAGTACCAAGTACGAAGTACGGGTTGATCGCCCAGCGATCAGCCCTTGACGGTTATTCCCATCGAGCGGGCGGTTCCGGCGATGATCTTCATCGCCCCTTCGATGTCGTTTGCGTTCAAGTCGACCATCTTCGTTTCAGCAATCTGACGTACCTGGTCGCTGGTCACCGACCCCACCTTCTCCTTGTGGGGCTCCGCCGAGCCTTTCTCCAAACGAGCAGCTTGCCGCAGCAACACCGCCGCCGGAGGCGTCTTCGTGACGAAGGTGAAACTTCGATCCTCATAGATCGAGATCTCGACCGGGACGATCGTGCCGATCTGGCTCTCCGTTGCAGCGTTGTACGCCTTCACGAAGTCCATGATGTTTACGCCGTGCTGGCCAAGCGCCGGACCAACCGGTGGAGCCGGGCTGGCCTGGCCGGCCGGAATCTGCAATTTCAAGATAGCTGCTAATCGTTTTCGTCCCATAGTTCTTTCTCAAGTCTCCAGTATCGAGCCTCGAGTCCCGCACGACACCCCGAGCCAGCTCGTGACTCGAAACTCGTGACCCGTGACTACTGCTTTTGTATGTCGCCGAAACCCAATTCGACAGGTGTATCGCGACCGAAGATGTTCACCAGCACCGTCACCTTTTGCTGATCGACATTCATGTCTTCGATAACTCCATTGAAATCCGCAAACGGACCGGTGACCACCCGCACGTTCTCGCCGATTTCCCACGCCGGCTTGAAACGTGGTGCCTTCTTCGTCTCTTCCTCTTCCTGGACGCCCAAGAATCGCTCTACTTCGCGTCGGGCCAGCGGAGTGGGCTTGATGCCCGATCCCACGAAGCCGGTAACGCCCGGCGTGTTGCGAACTGCGTACCACGAGTCATCGTCGAGGTACATCCGCACCAGGATGTACCCCGGAAAGACTTTCTTCGGGGTGGTGACCTTTTTTCCACCCTTGAACTCGACGACGTCTTCCATCGGGATCGCCACCTCGAAGATGCGATCCTCCATGTGCATCGACCGGGTCCGGGTCTCGAGGTTGGCTTTCACCTTGTTCTCGTATCCGGAATACGAATGGATCACATACCAGTCGCCGGGAAGATCGAACGGGCTCACCGGACGAGGAGCTACTTCGACCTGCTCCCCCTCCGCACCAAGCTCGTCTTCTTGCTGTTCCTCAACCACTTCGGCCATGTCGATCAATTCCTCGCCAGGAGTAAGAGAATGCCTTCTTTGAAGACGAAATCCAGTCCGAACACGAACAGTGTCACGGCGGCGCTGGTGATGATGGTAACGGTCGTAAACGCCACCATTTGTTGGCGCGACGGCCACGAGACTCGCTTCAGCTCAACCCGGACCTCCCGCAGGAACTTGCGCACCCGAGCGAAGAAGCCCAATTGGTCTTGTCCCTTTTGGGATCGCCGTTGCGGTCGCCGCTTTGCTTGTTTCTTCTGCAGACGCTCTTCGCGCTCCTGCAAGCGGCGCATCTCTCGGTTCATGCCAACACCTTTTCGTTTCGATTTGCAGGGGTGGAGGGACTCGAACCCCCAACCTCCGGTTTTGGAGACCGGCGCTCTAACCAACTTCGAGCTACACCCCTAGGGGTCCAACGTGACGGGCAAGTATACGGTCCCGCGAAATCGGCTGTAAAACTCCGGTCAACTAACCGGCCGTAGCCGGTGACGACCCAATAATGCCATAGCCGCGGCAACAACCACTACTGAAGTCGCAACAACGACCCGGTCGGGACCCCGGTGGCTCTCGGCGAGTGGCCTACTGAGGCCGGCCATCACCCGCAGTACGAGCCCTCCCGGAGCGGGTTCTTCCGGGTCTCGCATCGAGCGAAGCGTTCTGGCGATGATCCGGAAATTCGCGATTTCCGCCTGGCAGCGTAAACATCCATCTACGTGGTTTTGGTCTACAGCTCGGAGCGCGCGGCCGCTCATCACATGTTCCGGGATACGCCACCGGACAAGCTGATGCTGCAGACGACGATTCATCGCTCCTCCTCATGTAGCAACTCACGCAGCCTGAGGTGACCGCGGTGCAGACGGACTTTGGCGGCGGTCACCGTGATGCCAAGCCATTCGGCCACTTCATTGTGGGTCCATCCGTAGACATCCTTGAGAACAACAACAGACCGCTGGGCAGGATTGAGATCGTTGAGGGCGGCCGCCAGCCTCGCTTTGAGTTCCGTGTTCTCGCTGGTGCGTACCGGATCAGAACCTTGTCTGCGATCCGCCACCTCAAGCGACTCGTTGAGCGCCAGGGCCGCGTGACGAGCCTTCCGCTTCTTCAGTGTCCATGCCACATTGACCGTGATCCGGTGAAGCCAGGTGGAGAAGGCCGCATCGCCCCGGAATTTGGGAAGGGCTCGCCAAGCCCGAATAAACGCCTCCTGAGAGACATCGGCAGCAAGTTCGCGGTCAACGACCAGTCGCAGCGCCAAACCAAACACCTCGTGCTGATGAGCTTCCACCAATTTCTCGAAGGCCTGGCTGCTGCCCTCACGAGCACGGGCAACCAGTTCCTCCATGTCATCTGATTCGACCCTGTGCGGCTTCACAGCGTTACGCCTTCCTTACAACCATGGTGGCTCCGACCCGCTCGATCTCATCTGCGACCACCTGCACTTTGAGCCCGGCGGATCGTCCGTCATCGGTTTCAACGACCCCAACGACCGCAGCCTGGTCGCCCGGCCGTAATGGAGCCCGGAATCGAAAACGGGCCTCGGAAAGCGGTAGATGATGGTCGACCATCCGGGTACCGGCCTGCGACGCCCAAGCTGCCATGAGCAATCCGTGCACGACCATACCGGGCAGACCGGCGGCCCGGGCAGCAATGTGGTCGAAATGGATCGGGTTCCAGTCCCGGGTCGCTCCGGCGTATCGCACCAGGTCGAATCGGCTCGCCGACTTGGCCAATGTGGGTAGGGGCTCCGCGACTGCCGGGAACGGTACAAGACCCGGGAGATCGTGACGGGCCCTGTTTTCAACCGCCGGCTCCAGTTCCTCACCAGGCATCACGTCCGGGGACTCCGACGACATCAGGAAGGTCGATCCCGAGTCGAGAACCCGCTCGCCTGCCGCGTTGTCGACCGTCATCGAAAACGCAACGAAGCTTGCCGAGCCGCGGGTTCGCACCCGCTCGATACCCCCCCGCACCGACAAGGGTTCCTCGATCAACCACGGTAGGTGCCAGCGGAAGGTCTGATCGGCATGAACGAGCACCCGCGTATAGGGAGCCACATCTCGATCACCGAGAAAGGCGGGAGCCACCGTGAACAGGGCCACCGACGCAAAACCCGGTGGGGCGAAACGAGTCCAGCGATCAGGATCGTCTCCCGTGGCGAGCACATACTCGGCCACTTTGTCCGCGCAGACCCGGAACGGCAGGGGGCCGAAGGCTCTCCCCGTCAAAGACTCGAGCAGCATCCTTCCCTCCTGAAGCTTCAGGGTGGGCAAGGCCCACCCTGAAGTCAAAGACCCGCTACTCCACCCGCAGGTAACTTCGAAGCCGCACGCTAGCAGGCTCGCCGGGTCCGTCTACCGGGACCGTCAGCGAGTTTCCCTGTGACTGGTGTGCGAACGGCACCAGGGACAGAACTTCTTGAGTTCTAGTCGATCTCTGGTGTTGGTCTTGTTCTTGGTTGTTACGTAATTGCGCCGCTTGCACTCTTCACAAGCCAGAGTCAGTGGCGGTCGTTTGTCAGAAGGCATTAGGTTCGCTCGCTTTGCTCGCTCACGTATCTTGCGCTTTGTATTTTGTACCTCGATCCGTACGTTGTACGAGATACGAGGTAGCTCCTGCCGCCGAGCGGCAGGAGCTAGGCGATGATTTTGGTGACGGTACCGGCACCAACCGTCCGGCCACCCTCCCGAATCGCGAACCGCTGCCCCTCATCCATCGCGATCGTGTTAATCAACTCAACCGTCATCGACGTGTTATCACCCG
>JAHEDM010000025.1 GCA_024641205.1 Actinomycetes bacterium | reverse complement strand
CCGCGGTATGCCCGGCGGCCTCATCTGGAACCACCGCGGCGGGGTCTCCTGACACGACTTTCAAGCGACCACCGAGCTGCTCGAGGCTTCGATCGAGCGCTTGCAGGTTGGCCGTCAACTGGGTTAGGCGGTGGGGCATGGCCCGCTTCCACAGCCGGGGATCAATCACGAACAAGGCAAGGACGGTGTCGTGGTCCGAAGTTGCCGCCGCCCAGGCAGGGTTGTCGGTGAGGCGGAGGTCCTTCCGGAACCAGACCAGGCCTGCGCTCATTGCGGAGTGTCCTCGCCGTTCTTCGTTTCGATCCAGGCGTCGATCCGGTCCCAAATGTCGTAGAGCCAGGTGACTTGATTGGCCCGTTCGGTCGGTATCCGACCTCCGGGGATCCGCCAGAACTCCACTCGGACGGTGGTGTTGACCATGCCGCCCGCCCAGATGTCGCGCAGCTGCGCAAACCCGTCCAGTCCGTGATGGGCGAGGATCACAACGTCGGCTGGGGAGGTGGCCTGGAGCAAGGCAAGGGTTCCACCCGGGCGAGGTGGAAGCACATGCCTGAGACGCTGCGCCCTCTCAAAGACGGCGGGATCTCCCGCCCCCAGCTTCTCCAGAGCCCGGCTCTGCTTGTCCTTTGTGAATCGGGTGCCTTCCGGGTAGATCAATACTCCGTCCTGCGGTCCCAGTCCCCGGGCCAGGTCGCGGATCGCCTGCAACTCCCCTTCGGTATCGTCCGATCCGCGCTCCACGAAGTAGTTGGGGAGTCGGTTCCCTGCGACATCCAGACAAGGATCGCTCAGAAGCTCGCGTTTGAGCACGTAGCGGAGACGGATGTGGTGAGGCGTGCTGACCAGCATGGCGGGCAGCAGGTTGTCAACTATCGAGGCGTGTCGGGCGAGTAGCAGGATGGGCCCCGGAGCGACTACCTCCCCCCCGGTGACGTCGAAGCTCATCCCGAAGATTCCTCGAACGGCTGCAAGCAACGTTCCCGCCCACGCCTGTTGGATCGCGAAGGTACTGGCCAGAAGGGGGCGGCGGAATCGACCGAACCCGGCTGCCAGCCATGCTCCACCAAGAGCGACGAGGCCCCCGACCTCTGCCGTCAGGTACACGATCCCGAACAGATACAGCCGCAAACCCATCCAGTGCCTGCGTCGGACCAGCCAGCGGGTGGCGTCGGCCAGAGCGACCAGCGGTAGCAGGAGTGGAGCCAGCGCCAACATGAGGATCAGGCCACCTGTGAAGGCAGGGATGGTCCGCAAACGGCGCCGCAAGGTTCCTGGAGACATGAGCCTTTCTAGCGTATGTCGAAGAGTTGTGAACAGCGTAGGAGTCCCAAGGAGCCGGCCGCACGCCGGGATGGCGCCCGCCGTCCACTCCCGATAACGTGGCAGGTAGTCGACCGGAGCAATGACTTCATGTTCAAGGGACCCGAACGCTTTGAGCTGCCTGAGGGCGGAGGTCCGCTGGTCATCGGCGTTGCTGGTGGCTCTGGATCGGGCAAGACGACCATCTCTAGTGCGATCGTCGAACAGATCGGGCGGGACCGGGTCGCGCTCGTTGAACACGATTCCTACTACCGCGAGTACGGATCCCTGCCGGTTGAGGAACGGGCCAAGATCAACTTCGATCACCCTGATTCGCTGGAAACGGAGCTACTGATCTCCCATCTCCGCGCCTTGATCGACGGCCAACCGATCGAGAAGCCGGTCTACGATTTCACCACTCATTCACGGCTCCCCCAGACCGTGACGGTCAACCCGAAACCAACGATCGTGGTCGATGGCATTCTCGTGTTCACTGAACAAGAGCTCCGCGAACTGATGGACCTCAAGATCTACGTGGACACCGATGCCGATCTGCGCGTCCTCCGCCGTCTGCAGCGAGACATCGAGGAGCGAGATCGAACCCTCGACTCGGTGGTTTCTCAATATCTGTCGACCGTGCGACCGATGCATCTTCAGTTCGTCGAGCCAAGCAAGCGGTATGCCGACATCATCATTCCTGAGGGCTATAACCGGCGGGCCGTCGCAACAGTCATGGGGATGGTTCGCGAGTACCTTCGGCAGGGTTGAGCTCCGGCGCTCTGAAGCACATTCGTATACTGCACGGATGCACTCGACTGTTGCCATTCTCGGCGTCGGCGCCATGGGGGAAGCCCTCGCTTCAGGGCTCTTGCGAGCCGGATGGGAGAACCATGACATCTCGATGGCCGTCCGCCGCGAGGAACGCCTTCGAGACTTGACCGATCGCACAGGGTGTGATGTCTCCCTTGATCCGGTCGAGGCTCTGGAGGGCAAGGAAGTGGTGGTGGTGGCCGTCAAACCGCGCGACGTGCCACACCTGCTCTCTCAGATTCAAGGTGCCTATCGACCCGCCCAGATCATCCTCTCTCTCGCCGCCGGTGTACCGACCCGCCTGTATGAAGCCTCACTCGGCGAGGTGCCCGTCGTGCGGGCCATGCCCAACACCCCGGCCTTGGTTGATGAAGGCATCACCGGCCTGGCCGGAGGACGCTTTGCCGGCGAAGAAGCCTTGCACCGTGCGGAGGTCATGCTGTCGGCCGTCGGGCAGGTCATCCAAATGGAGGAGAGCCTGCTCGACGCTGTCACCGCCGTTTCGGGCACAGGCCCGGCCTATGCATTTCTGTTGGCGGAGGCGCTGACCGAAGCCGCTATCCGGGAAGGGTTACCGCGACAGATTGCCGAACGGTTGGTTCACCAGACAATCAAGGGAGCCGGCGCCCTCCTCGTCGAGACAGGCTTGAGCCCGTTTGAGCTGCGAGCCCAGGTCACCTCGCCCGGCGGCACCACCGCCGCCGCGGTGCACGTGCTCGAGGAACGAGGGTTTCGTGCTCTGGTCGAGGATGCTGTGCGGGCCGCGGGAGATCGATCGCGAGAGTTGGGAGCCCGTGCTGAGGAAAACGGAGACCTCTAGTGCTTGATCTGTCATCTCTCTACCGCCGGGGCATGCTCGGGATCACGGAAAGGGCATGGGTGAATCGCCTCTTCACGCAACACCCGGTCGGGCGTCGGCTTGCCACCCGGTTCGTGGCAGGCGAGGGATTGGATGACGCGATTGCCGTTGCGAGCGCCCTCAATCGGCGTGGCATCTCCGTGTCGATGGACCACCTCGGTGAGCATGTGCACGACGCCGGGACGGCGGCGGAAGCTCTCGCCGACTACATGGCCTGCCTCGATCAGATCGAAGCCGGGCATCTTGATGGCAACGTTTCGGTGAAGCTGACCCAGTTGGGTCTGGCAGTCGATCCTTCCATCGCTCGTGACGCCCTCGAAAAGCTGGCCAAAAGAGCCGCCGGTTCGGGTACGACCGTGACGGTCGACATGGAGGAATCGATGTGGACCGAGGCAACCATTGAGTTATACGAAGACGTTCAGCAGCGATTCGGAAACCTGGGGATCGCTCTGCAGGCGTACCTGCATCGAACCGTCGATGATCTCGTTCGTGTCATGCCTCTTGGTGGACACGTCCGACTGTGCAAAGGGGCGTACGTCGAACCCCCTGAGGTAGCCGTCCAGGAAAAGGGACAAGTAGTCATCCAGTTCCGACGGCTGCTCGCGATGCTGATGGCCGAGCCTGCGACCTATCCGGCCATCGCTACCCATGACGACGAGCTGATTCGCGACACCTACGCACGGGCTCGAGTGCGGGATGGGTCTTTCGAGTTTCAGATGCTGTACGGGGTACGCCCGGCTCTCCAGCAGGAGATCATCGAGCGGGGCCATCGGCTGCGCGTCTACGTCCCCTACGGCTCTCAGTGGTATCCCTATCTCACGCGGCGCATGGCTGAGCGTCCCGCCAACCTCGCCCTCTTTCTTCGGGCCGTAGTGGGGAAGTAGGCCTGTTCCCGGCCATTTTCCAGTTTCGGTTCGCGGGAATGGTCTGCCTGGACCGGCTACCGGCTACTGGACCCCATACGCCACCTGGCAAAAACCGTGGTTGCAGTAGCCACCCGGATTTTTGGCCAGGTACTGCTGGTGGTAAGCCTCGGCGTAGTAGAACCCCGTCGCAGGGCCGATCTCGGTGGTGATTGAGCCGTAGCCGCGTTGGGTGAGTTGGGCCTGATACCGATCTCGCGATCGCTTGGCCGTATCGAGTTGCCCATCGGTGAACGTGTAGATCGCCGACCGGTATTGCGTGCCGTGGTCATTGCCCTGCCCCATTGCCTGGGTGGGATCGTGTTGCTCCCAGAACTCCTTGAGCAATCGTTCATAGGTGACGTGCGTTTGGTCGTACACAACCAGCGCGGCCTCCGTATGCCCGGTCCGGCCGGTGCATACCTCTTCATAGGTGGGATTGGGCGTATAGCCTCCGGCGTAACCCACCGCCGTCGTGTAGACGCCGGGAATCTGCCAGAAAATGCGCTCGGCCCCCCAGAAGCAACCCATGCCGAATATGGCTTGCTCGGTACCTTCCGGGAAAGGCGGATAGATCGACGTGCCCCGCACGAAGTGCACGTCGGATGGCGGTATCGGTTGGTCGCGACCGGGAAGCGCTTTCTCCGGCGAAACCATCTCGCTCTTAGATCGAAACATGTACGTGACCTCCTGGCTGGATCAACACCATCGGCGGGCGGTTCGTTCCCAGAGGTTCCGTACCGTGACTCGTGACTCGCGACCCGGGACTCGCGACCTGGGACTTCGCAGTTCGCGATAATGGCGTGTACTACAGACAAGGAAGCGATCATGGCAGTTGACATCGGTGAATCGTTCCCGGAATTCACGCTCGAGGATGAGGCCGGTAACACGGTGTCTCTGAATGACTTTGCGGGTTCGCGCCTTATCATGTTCTTCTATCCGAAAGCCATGACCCCCGGGTGCACGACCGAGGCATGCGATTTCCGAGACAACTACCAGTCGCTTCTGGATGCAGGTTTTGCCGTCGTCGGCGTCAGCCCCGATGCTCCGTCCTTGAACGCCCGGTTCAAACAGAAGGAGGCGCTGAATTTCCCGTTGCTGTCGGACGAGGATCACATGCTGGCCGCTCAACTCGGTGCTTGGGGCATGAAGCAGAACTACGGCAAGGAGTACGAAGGGCTGATTCGGTCGACCTTTGTCATCGGGCCTGAGGGGATCCTCGAAGGGGCGTACCGCAATGTCCGCGCCAAGGGACATGTGGCGCGGGTTGTGCGGGAACTTCTCGACACGAACTGACCCAACCGACCGGCGTCTACGTGAATGCCCCCGCCCGCGGCGAAGCGTAACGTAGGGGATGAGCCGAAGGAGCGAATCATGGAAACAGCCCGTCGCCTGACCAGGTCGATGGAAGACCGCCAGATAGCCGGTGTCTGCGCCGGCATCGCCAAGTACATGGGGTGGGACGTTGCCCTCGTGCGAGTTGCATATGTGGTGTTGTCGATAGCGTCCATCGGATTCCCCGGCGTCCTTGTCTACATCATCATGTGGCTCGTGGTTCCGGAGGAATAGGCAGGACCGGACGAGATTGGCGGAATTTCTCGGTACCTACCGGACCGGTAGGCTGGTTCGCATGCACCGAACCACAATCTTCTTTCTGCTCTTGGTGGTCGCATTGGTTGTGCCGGCCGGCGCAGCATTTGCTGCAGATCCGGCCGATGTTGCCGATCAGGCAGACCCGCGCGGCTACTACCTAGAACCGGGCTCCGGGGTCGATTTCGCGGTGATGGAAGACCTGGTCGCCCGGACCACCAACCTCAAGACCCGGTTCTACTTCGTGGCGCTGGTCGACGACCCGGTCGAGGGAGCAGACGAATTCGCCGAGAAGGTCCTCGTGCTGCTCGACCAGGGGGCAACGGTGGTGGTGATCTCTCCGGGCGAGATCGGTGCCCGCAGCGACAATTTTTCCAATGCCGAGCTCGACCGGGCGGCCGAAGCGGCCGTCGGCGATACCGAGGGCAGTTTCGAAGCCGATTTTCGTGTTTTCGCAGAGTCGCTGGTTGGGGTTCCGGCCGGAACGACCGGCACGACGACCGCCCCTACCGCGACCACGATCAGCTCATCGACCGGGGGAAACTCCGAAAGCAGTGGAGGTAGCGGAGGCATCTTCATCTTTCTGGCCGTCGTGGCCGGTGTCATAGGGCTGGTGGTTCTGGCTACGCGCCGTTCCGCCAAACAGGCGCGACTGGCGACCGGTCGGAGACTCGAAGAGGCCAAAGGCGAGATCAAAGAACAGCTGGATGTGATTGCCAATGAGATCCTTGAACTGGCCGACAAGGTCACGCTTTCGGAGAAAGACGAGGCTGAGGAGTACTTCCGGACTGCAAGCGCCACGTACCAGCAGGCTCAAGATCAGCTCGACAAAGCCACGAATCTGGCGGAACTGGAGCGCCTGTCGGATGAACTCGACACCACCCGGTGGCAATTGGAGGCGGCTGAGGCGGTCGTGGAGGGTCGTCCTATCCCACCCGAGCCGGAAGATCGCCCGAACTCGTGCTTCTTCGACCCGACGCACCGGGCGGGAGTCGAAGAAGCGAAGATCCAAACGGCCGCCGGAACCAAGATGGTCAGCGTATGTCGGGAATGCGCAGACAAGCTGCGGCGCGGCGAGCAACCCCAAGCGCGCGACATCATGGTGGGCGGGCGACGGGTTCCTGCCCCGATGGCGCCCCGGTCCCACGGAGGCGGCGGCTTCGATTGGACGGGGGCGGTGGCCATCATTCTGTCCGGCCTGGCCCAGGGCTCCTCGTACGACTTCGGGCGCCGGCCCCGCCGGTCCTCCGGCCTGGGCGGGCTGATCTTCCCGCCTTCGAGCCGTTCGTCCAGGAGTTCGTCGACAGCATCGCGGTCGAGTTCGAGGTCAAAGACCCGATCGGCTCCCCGACCCAGCTCTTCCTCATCGCGAGGGATCGGCCGGACCCGCCGTAAGAGGTAGCGAAAAGGCAGCTGCCAAACGTGGCTCGGCGCCTATTCGGAATCCGTAAACTAGATCACGTTCCGTAATCAAGACTGGAGGACACCAGGTGAGCTTTTTCAAGCGTTTGTGGGGATACTTCAAGACCCTCTTCCGTACCACGGCCGAACGGGCTATGGATCCCGAGATAGAGATCGAGCAGGCGATCCAGGAGGCACGGACCCAGGATCAGAAGCTTCGCAACCAGGCGGCCAAGATCATTGCCCACCGCACACAGATCGAGGCAAAAATCGAACGGGCTGCAGACGAAGTGGGTGAGGCTCGCGAAATGGCCAAGCAGTCGCTGATGAAGGCTGAGGCAGCCAAGAACGCGGGCGACACCGAGGGCATGGCGAAATGGACCCGGGCGGCGCAGAGCCTGGCCATGAAGCTGCAAGCTGGAGAGAACAACCTGTCCGGCTTCAAAGAGCAGTACGAGATCGCCGCCTCTCAGGCGGAGAGCGCCAAGGGGGCCGTCGAGCAGAACGCGATGCGTCTGCAGGAATTGGCCGCCAAGCGGATGGAACTGGTCGGCCGGCTGGAGCAGGCCAAGATGCAGGAAGCCGTCAACAAGGCAGTCGAGTCGATCGGGGCGTCCATGGAGGTGGAGTCGCCCAGCCTTGACAAGGTTCAGGACAAGATCGACGTGCGTCTGGCCGATGCCAAGGCTCGCGCCGAGCTCCGGGAAGCGACACCGGAAGGGGCCGAGACCGAGCTGCGTGAAGCCATCTCGGTGGCGCAAGCCGATGCCAAACTGGAAGAGCTGAAAGCGGAGCTGGGACTGTAGAAGAGTCTGAAGTTGGCAGTTCGTAGTCTGTCGTCCGTTAGCGGCGGCTGTGCCTCGACCGACTACCCACTACGAGCTACTGACTACTAAGAACTGTTTTCCGCTTGCTGGAGTGAGCAGGGCGGGTGCTCCTGCTATCTAGACTCCGCTCCGTCGGACTTCCGGAAGGAAACAGGATGGAGCCTCGTCGCCGCCTCACCGCCAGCGGAGTTCTCTTCGCCCTCGCCGTTGCTGCCTTCCTCGCGACCCTGTTGTTCTGGTGGATGGGTTCGTTACCCGGGCACTTCATCCCCGCCGTCGGGCGGGAGGTATTCGGCAACATCGCTCCTGCGCTGCAGGCCCTGTTCTATGTTGGCATCGCTGCCTTCCTGCCTTTGACGCTGTATTTGTTCTCGCTGCGAGCGAGAAACTGGGAGCGGGGCAGCAGTGAAGACCGTACGGGTCACTGGGCCCAGCGGCTGAGGTCGGCGGGAGCCGGGCTGGCTATGAAGACCCTGCTGCGCGACCGGGCAGCCGGGTTGATGCACGCCATGATCTACTACGGATTCATCGTGCTGTTCCTGGGCACGGTGACGCTCGAGATCGACCATCTGCTTCCCGCCGGTCTCAAATTCCTCGAAGGCAATACCTACAAGAGCTATTCGGCGATCCTCGATCTGGCTGCGGTGGTCTTCGTGGTCGGGATTGTCTGGGCCGTTGCCCGCAGGTACGGCCAGAGACCGTGGCGGCTCCGCCTGAAGACCAAAGCCGAGGACGCCTGGATACTCCTCACGCTCGGGTTCATTGGCGTATCCGGCCTCGCCACCGAAGCCGCTCGAATCTCGATGCAGGGTCGGCCCGAATTCGAAACGTGGTCATTCGTTGGCTACCCGCTGAGCTATCTCTTTCCGCCGTCGATGGCGAGCGGATGGCATCGGGCTTTCTGGATCGCCCACGCGCTGGCCTTCGTCGCATTCCTGGTATTGCTTCCTACGACCAAGCTCCGGCACATGTTCACCTCGCCCGCCAACATGTTCCTGGCTCCGAAGGACCGCCCCAAGGGAGCCATGAAAGCGATACCCAATCTGATGGAGGCGACCGATATCGAATCCATCGGCGCCTCGGTCATCGGGGAATTCACCTGGAAACAGTTGCTCGACACCGACGCCTGCACCGTCTGCGGAAGGTGTACGTCCGTCTGCCCCGCCAACCTGACCGGCAAGCCGCTCGACCCTCGCGAGATCGTCCTCAAGCTGGGAGAGGTTGCGGCGTTGTCAGGAGTCCCGGCCGTCTCACCGCCGGTTGGCATGGATGATGCGATTACGGTCACCGCGGATCGGGTGTTCGAGCGGATTCAACCGGAGGAACTGTGGGCGTGTACCACCTGCCGGGCGTGCGACGAGATTTGCCCGGTCAACATTGAAATCCTCGACAAGATCCTCGACATGCGACGGTATCTATCCCTCATGGAATCGAATTTCCCGGCCGAGCTGGGCAAATCCTATGTAGCCATGGAGAACCAAGGCAATCCCTGGGGTCTGAGTCAGGCAGCCCGCGCCGACTGGGCGAAAGCACTCGACGTCGATGTGAAGATCCTGGGCGAGGATGGAGTTGACTCGGCCGAGTATCTCTACTGGGTCGGATGCGCAGGGTCGTTTGATGATCGAAATGTCAAGGTCACGCAGTCGATCGCCCGGCTGCTGAGCGAAGCCGGGATCGACTATGCGATTCTCGGACCGAAAGAGCAATGTACCGGTGATCCGGCCCGACGGTCCGGCAACGAGTACCTCTTCCAGCAGCTGGCCCTGACCAACATCCAGACGCTTGATGATCTCGGCGTGAAGAAGGTCATTACCCAATGTCCTCATTGCTTCAACACGCTCAAGAACGAATACCCGCAACTCGGCGGAGACTACGAGGTTTTGCACCACAGTCAGCTGCTCATGTCGTTGGTGAACGAAGGCCGCATCTCGGCCGACGGAAACGGTGGAAAGAAGAAGATCACCTACCACGACCCTTGCTACCTGGGCAGGCATAACGATGTATTCGTGGCCCCGCGGTCGGTCATTGCTTCCATCGGCGGAGTCGACCTGGTCGAGATGGATCGATGCGGGAAGGAATCGTTCTGCTGCGGAGCAGGCGGTGCACAGTTCTGGACGGAAGAAAAGGTCGGGAAGAAAGTCGGCACGGAGCGGGCCGGAGAGGCCGTGGGAACGGGTGCAGATGAGGTGGCCGTTGCCTGCCCGTTCTGCTACATCATGATCGACGACGGCGTCAAAGACCTCGGCAAGGGTGATGACGTCATCGTGCGAGACATCGCTGAGATCCTCGCCGAGCAGGTCTTCAAAACCAGCTGATCGTCACTTTCTGTGGTTACATACACCCGGATGGTGACTAGTTCTCCAGCCCCCTTCTGCAGTTGATACCCTCAGCGGCATGACGAACACGAAGAGTGACGGTAAGGTGGGATCTGTTGGAGCTGGGAGGCTCAATGGCTCGGTATGTCAGTTGTAAAAAGGGATTGCACACTTATTCGCCAATTGGGAATGTGGGCGGAGGAATTGCACGCCGCAGCTGTTCGGTGTGCGGCATCGTGCAGATCGACATCAGCGAGGTGTCCGCGGTCGGCGACACCGACCTTTTCACCGAGCCAAAGCTGGCCTCGATGTTCGAGGTGGAGGCTCTGTTGGCCAAGGTCGGTGACGGGCAGGTCTCGACCGGTCGATCATTTGGGGAAGCGCCGACGATGAGGCGCCGACCGGCCCGGGCGACTGGATAGCGAGGATTGGATCTACACGGGAGGGCGGGCGACCCACACGGGTCGCCCGTTGTGTCGCAGGGGTCGTCACATGAGTAGGCGAGACGATCGTCCGGGTGAATGTGGTGCATGGGGTGGCGGTCGATGCGGGTTTTCCGGGCGACGAAAGACCTGGAGCCTCCAGTGTTCCGGCGGCTCTCAGCCGGCCGACCGACGACTGATTCCTGGCTACTAGTTTCCTACGCTTCAGAAGGGGCAACCTGCCCACGGACGCGCGGAAAGCGGACCGGGGTGTGTTGACGGCAGGTCGGCCGGGAGTTGTAGGTTGACAGGCGCGTATCGCAGTCTTCCTGGGAACACACGCGGCCGGTCGGGTATGTGCCGGGTTTGCGGACGTATCCGCCCGCTTTTCTCGCTGTCATGATTTCGCTCATCTTTGGTCCTTTCGGATACTTCATCGTCCACTAGGACGGTGAGAATCATGTGAGCGGTTTCTGAGATTTTCCTAAGAATTGAAAAGCAACCAGCAACCAGACCGCTTCGCTCCCAGCTGCCGGCCAGAACGCAGATAGCTGTCTACTGGTTGCTAATGTCCGCGCCATGGTGATCGGCTATCAGGGCGAGCGGTACTCGTACAGCGACCGGGCTTCCCGGGAGATGTTTCCGGATGAAGACCTGATCGGGTATCCGAGTTTTGTTGCGGCGTTTTCGGCTTTGACGGCAGGTGACGTCCAGCGCCTCGTGCTCCCGATCGAGAACTCGACCACCGGGAGCGTCCTTCCCGTCCTCGATCGGCTGGTAGAAGCTCCTGCCCGAATCGTCGCGGAACATCAGATCGAGGTCCGGCATGCCCTCCTCGGCTTGCCCGGCGCATCACTTGATGGAATCAAACAGGTCCGCTCCCACCCCGAGGCGCTGGCTCAGGCCGAAGGGATCATCCAGGCCCGCGGTTGGCAGCCGATACCGACTCACGACACTGCCGGAGCAGTTCGGGAAACCGCCGAGCACCAAAACCCGGCCGAAGCAGCTCTGGCGCCCCCGGAAGCGGCCCGCCCCCACAATCTCGAGGTGTTGATGTCTGATGTGGTGGATCGGGCTCACAACACCACGCGGTTTGTGGTGCTGGCCGGTGGCGAGCCTCCTATTGCGAATGACGCCGATAAGTCGAGTATGGCTTTCGAAACCCAGCATCGTCCGGGTGCGCTGGCGTTAGCCCTGACGGAACTCGGTTTGCGCGGAGCCAACCTGACCCGGATCGAGTCGCGTCCGACTGATACGCCCTGGCGCTACCGCATGTTTGTTGATCTGATCCACCGGCCCGGCCCGCAAGGGTTCGCCGAGGTCTTCAGTCCGCTGCCGGGCGCCATGGTCGAACTCCACCACCTGGGGACCTATCGAGCCGAGGTCTAGGAGTCTGCCACCGCTCGGCGGGCTCGGGTGAACCCTCAATCGAGGCTGGCCGGAATCAATTGATGGAGCGGCTCGAGAAGTCTGACGAGCTGCGGACTGGGAGGACCTGCCACCCGGGCGGCATAATGTACCTCCGGGAGGTGAGGGATCACCACGTTTGGCTCGAGACCCAGCCAACGGCGGGCGGCCCGAACGGCATCTTCGTGACCGTCCTCCGGTACCCGATTGAGGACCAGAGCGGGGAGCGGGGCTGCCCAGGCTTCGACGGTGGCGGCCGCTCGTACCAATCCTTTTGGGGTCGCCTCGCAGGTGAGGATGCGGGAGGTGGCCCGATAGAGAAGCGGATCGTCCGGTTGGCTCACCCCGAGGTCGACCACGATGCGTTCGAAGCTTCCCTCGGCAGCCTGGATTACCTCATTGACGAGGGCGGAGGTGAGGGGACCGGAGGCGCGGATCGGTGGGCCGGCCAGCATGGAAAGCGGTCCTATGCGGCGCACCTCAGGTGGGAAGACACCGGATCCCATGACCTCGTCTGCTGCGTGCGCCACGTCAGGGGAGGGAATAACACCTAGCCTCACCGAGAGCGAAGGCCCCTGCCTGTCCAGATCGATCAGCAAGGTGGTGCGCTGCGCGGCGAGCCCCCACGCCAGGCTGAGAGCAACTTCGGAAATGCCGGGTGCGCCCCGACCACCGGTGACGGTTATCAAGCCTCCCGACGCGGCCGGGGCCGGAAGCGGCCGGCGCATCGTCCTCACGATGTGGAGGATTCGCTCGGGTGGCGTTATATCGGGGAGTACCTCATCGGCGCCACCAATGGTGAGCAGTCGATGGGCGGGGCGATCGTTGGGCGGATGCAGGCCGAGAACGCCCAACCCGCGACTTCGCCACGTTTTAATCGCCGTTGGCGTGACCCAGGCGGTCTCGGCTCCGGCAACAACAACGTCGAGTTCCCCGGTTCGCCGGTCCAGGTCGGACGGCT
>JAHEDM010000272.1 GCA_024641205.1 Actinomycetes bacterium | reverse complement strand
TCTCAGCCTGCTGAACGGAACCGAGGGCATGCTCTCGTTTGGAGTATTGGGTCTGCACCGCGCCCGCCGTCTGGCACTGGCTGCCGATGTCGGCGCCGCCCTGTCCGTCGAAGCGTTGATGGGGAGTTCCCGTCCCTTTCGACCGGAGGTCCATGCGCTGCGGCCGCATCCCGGCCAGCTTGCTTCGGCGGCCCGAATCGCCGCCCTGCTGGATGGGTCGGGGATCGGGCAAAGCCACGAGGACGACTTCATCCATGCCGTGCAAGATGCGTACAGCCTGCGCTGTGCTCCCCAGGTCCACGGAGCGGTGTGGGACACGCTCGAGCATGCCGAGGCGGTGTTCGGCCGTGAACTGGGTGCGGTCGTGGACAACCCGATTGTGTTTCCCGAGACCGGAGAACTGATTTCCGCGGGCAACTTCCACGGCCAGCCGCTCGCCTTCGCCCTCGACTTCCTGACGATTGCGATCACCGAACTGGCCAATATTTCGGAACGCCGAACCGATCGATTACTCGACCCGGAGCGGTCCGGCGGACTGCCTGCATTCCTATCGCCCAGGCCCGGAATCAACTCCGGATACATGCTTCTCCAATACACCGCGGCCGCGCTGGTCGCCGAAAGCCGGGTGTTGAGCCATCCGGCTTCCGTTGAATCGATCCCGACGTCCGGCAGTCAGGAGGATCACGTTTCGATGGGATGGGGTGCCGGCCGGAAGCTCTGGCAGGTACTCGACAACGTCCGCAGGGTTATCGCGGTGGAGATCCTCTGCGCCGTCCAGGGAATCGAGTATCGCTTGCCGCTCGAACCGTCTCCGCGGGTGGCGGCAATCGTTCGTCGGGTTCGGGAGGTGGTCCCGCCGCTCGAGGACGATCGAGTCCTCTCGGACGAGATCGAGGCGGTCGCCGACCTCGGTCGCGACGACCGCCTCGTCTGAAGCCGTTCTCGCGCGACATTCGGTACCTATTGGGGCACAATGTCGCGCGAAAACGAGGGGTCGCTAGAGTGCCTGGTCCCATTCCGAGGGGAGGCATCATGTCAGCTGCAGCACATCAGACCGCCCCCTTCGGCGCGGTGTTCACCGATCGGCTTTCCATGAGCCGCTGGGACGGCGAACGCTTTGAGCCTCCTCACCTCGAACCGGTGGGCCCCTTGCCGATTCATCCGGCTGCCCATGTGCTCCACTATTCGAGTTCGGTATTCGAAGGCCTGAAGGCGCATCGGGGCGGCAGCGGAGAGCTTCGATTGTTCCGGCTTGCCCGGCACATCGAGCGTATGCAGACGAGTGCCCGGCTGCTATGCCTTCCGGTGCCGGAGGTGGAGCTCCTCGAGGAGATGATCATCAGCGTGGTCCTCGACGCGCGTGATGACATTCCCGAACCGCCCGGCTCCCTCTACCTCCGGCCGACCATGATCGGCACAGAAGCCAACGTTGGAGCGGCGGCCGCCCCCAGCAAGCAGGCGTTGCTATACGTCCTCGCTTCGCCCGTCGGGGACTACTTCTCCGGCGGTATCCGTCCCCTCAGAGTGGTTGTCGAGGAACACCGGCCCCGCTCGACGCCGACGTTCGGGATGGCGAAGACGGGCGCCAACTATGCCGCGGCGCTTGGGCTCATAATGGAGGCCAAGCACACTCACGCCGCCGATCAGGTGTTGTTCGCCCCGGGCGGCGACGTCCAGGAGACGGGAGCGGCCAACTTCATCCTCCTCAACGACGATCGTGTCCTGACCAAACCGTTAGATCCTTCTTTCTTGCCCGGGGTCACCCGCGATTCGGTGCTCGTGATCGCCCGTGATCTCGGATATGAGGTCGAGGAAGCAGACTTCACGATCGACGACATGCTGAAGTTCGTCGAGCACGGTGAAGCGGCGTTGTCGGGGACCGCCGCCGTCTTGGCCGGAGTCGGATCGATCGTGCACGATGGAATCGAGCACCAGGTTGGGAGTGGTGAGGTTGGACCAAACACACTGCGTCTGCGTTCCGCCCTCACCGCGCTTCAAACGGGTTCGGCCCCCGATATCCACGGCTGGATAAGAACCATCTGAGTCCCATCGGCGGGTACCGGCCAGCAGGTGCCGGGCAACAGCTATCTGGGCGGTTGCGCTCGTGGGCGCAGGGTCCGGGCAACGATGTCTGGATCAGTGGTTGATCGGAGTTCGGTGGCTCCTACGTCTCATCGGAATACACCGGTCGAGATTGGATAGCATGACCCTGTATTCGCATCTTCAAAGAGGCCAGTGATTCGATGAGTTGGAATCGATTGGCAATCCTTCTGGCGCTTCTGTTGTCGGTTGGGGTATTGCCGGCAACGGCGACGGCTGCGGACGCCTGTCCCGCCGACCTCCCATCGGGCGGCTACGTCGATCTCGATGGGCTCTCCCCGGCGGCAACGGATGCTATCTACTGCATCACCCATTACGGGGTAACTTCGGGGACTGGTTTCGCGACCTACAACCCACACGGCGCGGTGCCTCGTTGGCAGATGGCGATCTTTCTGGCGCGGACCGCTCGATCGCTTGGAATCGGACTCCCCTCGGTGGTGTCACAAGGCTTCTCCGACATCGGCGGCCTTGACGCCACCACTCAGCTTGCCATCAACCAGATAGCCGACCTGAGCATTTCTACGGGAACCAGTACGACCACCTTCTCTCCCAGCCAGAAGCTCCCCCGCTGGCAAATGGCGCTGTTCATGGTCCGATTGCTGGAGAGGGCCGGCGTTTCGCTTCCTCCGGGATCCGATCAGGGGTTCAGCGATCTCGCCGGCCTGTCTCCGGATGCTGTAAAGGCGATCAATGTGATCGCACAGTCGGGCGTGGCTACGGGCACCTCCAAAACCACCTTCTCGCCGTATTCGCCCATGCCCCGCTGGCAGATGGCCATATTCCTGGCCAAGGCTCTGCAGGCAGGAGGAGCCGATCCCCATGGGATCGAGTTGGCGCTATCGGGTGTTTCGTCTCCGGCCAACGGTTTGGTCATTGCCACTGCAACGGTGACCGGCGCCGACGGCAATCCATTGGCCGGGCAACTCGTTGACGTCTTCGTCGCTACCGCCCTGAACTCCGACGGCACTTGCATCATTGACAAAGATGCTTCGGTAGACGGCGGCGATGCCGGCACTGCCGTGAATTGTCAAATCGACTGGGCCGACCCCAAATCTGATTCTGATGGCAAGGTCACTGTGCTCCTAACACACAACTCGGTTGCTGAGAGCGACACCGTGTACGCATGGATCGGACCGACTGGGAGTACCTTTGATAGGGACACGGTTGCCGACTACGCCGAAGCCAAGATCACCTGGTCGGTTGTTGCGAACTCCTTCCAGATCTCCTCTCCGCAGACGTTGGGATTTGGTGGCAACGCCGGCATGACCGTTCAGCTCCTGAGCGGCGGCTCACCTGTGGCGGGTCAACTGATTCGACTTGCAGTGGAAAGATACGGGGTTGTTGTCGTTGCCCAAACTGCTCTCACGGGATCAGATGGAGTTGCCGCCTTTGTCTACGAAGGACCCGATGATCCAAGT
>JAHEDM010000024.1:3509-12890 GCA_024641205.1 Actinomycetes bacterium | reverse complement strand
GTATCCGGTCGGGTCTTCCCGGTGGCCGTATCGCATATCCAGATCAACCAGGTTGGTGAAGATGATCCCGGCCGAATACTGATCGAGGGCCTCGAGGGTCTTGTCGAGACCGTCGGCGTCACCCTCAGTGTGCACGGCGACCGTGAGACCCTGGCCTGCGAACAGATCCTCGATCTTGCCAATCCCGACGACGGGAAGACCCGCTTGGGAGGCGTGGTCGAGCATCGTCGCCGAGTGGGGCGGCATGGCGTAGTCGTGGCGTTCATAGGTCCGATGAAGAGAACCCAGTTCACCCTCGAACGGCCGGGCGATGACCCGTCCGATGTTGTACTGATTGCAGTGCCTGCGGGCTATCTCGCACACCCGGTACAACTCACCCAGGGGAACGACGTCTTTGTGGGCGGCAATCTGAAACACCGAGTCTGCCGACGTGTACAGGATCAGCGCGCCGGTCTCGAGGTGCTTTGGTCCGAGGGCTTCGATGATGACCGTTCCTGAGGCTGCATAATTGCCGATGAAGCGATGTCCGCTTTCGTCCTCAACCGCCCGAACCAGCGCATCTGGGAAACCAGTATCTGTGAAGGTTGCGGTGGGGCTGGTGGTGATGATCCCGGCCAGCTCCCAGTGGCCCGTCGTCGAGTCCTTTCCCGCTGAGGCTTCCGTCAGTTTTCCAAAGGCCATGGAGGGATGGGAGACCGCAGGCACGCCTAGCAAACCCGAGTGGAGGTTGCCAAGGCCGGCAGCCTGGAAGTTAGGCAATACGAGCCCGCCCACTGCCTCGGCGGTATGCCCGAGCGTATCCGCTCCGGCATCGCCGTAATCGTCTGCGTCTGGTGCCTCACCTGTTCCACAGGAGTCCAGAACAATCACCACGGCCCGGTCCACGTCGCTCATGGGTGCCTCTCCTTCGTCCGACTGTGCCGAACCCGACCACCGGCGACGCGTCCATTCCGCACGAGTATGCCTTCCGATTTGAGGTGGCGCTCCTGCTCGGTTTCCGAACCGGGGACCAGGCGTCCGTCGGAAGCGACCACTCGCCACCAGGGGAGACCGGATGAGTTGCGGAGAAGATTACCCACCGCCCGGGCCGCTCCGGGGAAACCGGCCTGGGCTGCTATCTCACCGTAGGTGACCACCTCCCCTGGTCGTAGCTGCTCGAGTGCGGCTCGTGCCGAACGCTGAAAGGGGGTCACCGGGCGCCCTGGTGCTGGTAGTGAGTGCATTTCATGACTACAGGGTTCCGAACAGCCGATCTCCCATGTCTCCCAGGCCCGGGCGGATGAAGAAGTTGGGGGTCAGTCCTTCGTCGAGGGCAGCCGCAACCACCCTGACGTCGGGGTGGTCCTGTTCCATGCGGGCAACGCCTTGCGGTGCTGCGACCACGCACAGGGCGGTGATGTCGACTGCGCCGTGCTCTTTGATGCGATCTGCCGCCCAGGACAGGGAGCCGCCGGTGGCGAGCATCGGCTCGAGGATGATGACCTTGGAATTGGAGAGCGGATTGGGGAACTTGGTGTAGTACTCCTGAGGTTCTGCGGTGTCCTCGTTGCGTTGTACGCCTGCGTAGCCGACCTTGACCTGGGGCAGGAGATCGAGAACTGCGTCCAGCAGGCCCAGGCCGGCCCGCAGCACCGCGACGGCTACCAGGTCGTGATGGAGCCGATAGCCCGTGGTCGGTTCGAGTGGGGTCTCGATGGGGATATCTTCGAGGGCCATATCGCCGGTTGCTTCCATCAACAATGTGTAGGCGAGGCGACGGCTCGTCTCGCGAAATAGCTCGGTTGATGTGTTCTTGTCCCGCAGTGCGGTGAGGTAGTGCTTCGTGAGAGGGTGTTCGACAACGGTGAGGGCCACGGTTGCTCCTTCGAGATGGTGTTAGCGCCTCCCAGGCTACCGCTTGCGGCTCCGGCCTGGGGTGGCGCGGGCTAGTCCGTTGGGGATTCCCCGAAAAGGCCCCTTGGTCTATTGAAGTTTGACTTATAGTGGTTGTAATGTCACGGTAAGAAGTGAAGTGGTGGAAACCAACTGCTCTTGGGGGGCAGACCACCACTCGGAGTGAAAGTCGGGTACGACGTGGGAGGCAACCTCCTCCGGAACAATGGATCGATATCCACCGGGATCGCGCGCCCAGGGCAACGTGAAGGAGATGGGTCATGAATGGAAAACATCGGGCTACGGTGCTCGTCCTCGTCCTGGCGGTTTTGTCCGCCCTTACTGCATTGCCCGTACTGGCACAGGAGGCTCCGATTGACCCTCCGGCCTGTCCGTTGACCGAGGGTATTGTGATCAATGCCCAGGGCGGAACTTGGGACGTCGGCTTGATCCGCTCGGACCGTAACCGCGCCGCGGCGACTGCCGGACCGGGAGCGGCGGCCGTGCCGGCCGGCACCTACAACGTCGTACTGGCCGCGTGGGACCGTCATGGGCCGGACCATGAAACGCAGCTGAACGAGCAGTGGGTTTTGCTCGGCCTCGATGGGGCTGGTGGGACCGTCTACACCTCAGGTGCGACGCCGGATATCCCCGACGATCAGAATCTGGTCATCGCAACGGTTGATACCGAAGTCGAGATTTCGGGGTTCACCCAAGCGGCCGCTTTCCATGCTGCCTTTCGCAACACGGAAAGCCCCAACTCGGTGTGGCCGCTGTGTGCGTCCTTCGTTCCCGTGCCCGATGAAGCGGACCTTGGGGTGACGTTGGTGGATTCGGCCGACCCGGTCCTGGTCGGAGACTCCTTCAACTACGACCTGACGGTCTCCAATGTGGGGCCCGACCCGGCTACGGGGGTCACGTTGGCTCTGTCACTCCCGGCCGAAACAGCCTTCGTTTCGGCTCCGGCGGGATGTGTTCATTCGGGCGAGGTCTCAGATGGCACCGTAACCTGCGACATCGGCGATCTGGCCGTCGAGGGTTCGGCAGCATTGACGGTTTCGGTGCAGGCGCTTGTCTCGGGTGTGACACCGGCACTGGCTACTGCCACCGTCGACTCGAATGAAGTCGACGCCAACCTGTCGAACAACCAGGCGTCTGAGGAGACCACCATCGAATCGCTTCCTGTGCCGCAGGCCGACCTGGCCGTCACGGTGACGATGCCGGATGTCTCTCTCGATCTGGGAGAAGAACTGGCCACGTTCAATGTTGTGGTGACCAACAACGGTCCCGATAGCGGCGAGGTCGTCGTGGCCGCGAACACATTGCCGGCCGGATTCACGCTGGTCTCGGCCACCTCGGCCGCAGGTACGTGTACCGAAGCCGCCGGTGTGATCAGCTGCGCATTCGGGTCGATGGCCAACGGTCAATCCGCCACCATCACGGTGGTTGCGACACCCTCTACCTTCGGCGCCTTTGTGTTTCAGGCAACGGTTGGCTCAACGACCGCAGATCCTGATCTCACCAACAACGTTGCCCAGGTGGCGTTCAACGTTGTGCAGGTCTTGCCACAGGTGATCACGACCACTACGGCCGCCCCGACCACGACGGCGGCTACTCCGGACACGCTGCCCTTCACCGGGGCTTCGACCGCCGGTACCGGCGGCCTCGCGGTTGGGCTGATTCTGTTGGGGGGACTCGTCTTGCTGATCGGTAGTTCGCGGCTGCGCTACGACGCTAAGCATCACTGATCAGGAAACGAGACAGCACAGGGCTACGGGGCAGCCGCTCCGTAGCCCTGTGCGACGGTATGGTTCCCAGCCCTTCTACACTTAAGGGCGTATGTTCGAATCCCTTTCCGATCGATTGAACGGCGTGTTCTCGCGGCTGCGCGGGAAGGGGCGGCTCAATGAAGGCGACGTAGATGCAACGTTGCGCGAAGTGCGCCTGGCTCTCCTCGAGGCAGACGTCAACGTCAGTGTGGCGCGCAACCTGCTCGGACGCATCAAGGAACGAGCCCTGGGCGCGGAGATCACCAAGAGCCTGACCCCGGGCCAGCAGGTCATCAAGGTTGTCCACGAGGAGCTCATTGCCACATTGGGCGGAACCGAGGCCCGATTGGCATCGGCTTCAGCTCCGCCGCTCACCATCCTGATGGTTGGTTTGCAGGGTTCAGGCAAGACGACGTCGGCTGCCAAGCTGGCCGACCGGCTCAAACGACAAGGGAAGCATCCCCTGCTGGTAGCAGCTGATCTTCAGCGTCCGGCCGCCATCGACCAGCTGGAGACCCTCGGGGACCAGATCGGGGTGCCGGTATTCGTCGATCGGACGTCGAAGGCGCCCAAGGTGGTTCGGACGGCGTTGAAAGAGTCGCGGAAACTCGGCGCGGATGTGGTGATTATCGACACAGCCGGCCGTCTCCAGATCGACAAAGCTTTGATGGCGGAACTCGCAGACGTTGGCAAGGCTGCGGACCCCGACGAGGTGTTGCTGGTGGTGGACGCCATGACCGGCCAGGACGCCGTCAATGTCGCAAAGGGGTTCCTGGAGCACACCGCTCTGACCGGCATCGTTCTGTCCAAACTCGACGGCGACGCGCGCGGAGGGGCAGCCATCTCGGTCCGTGAGGTGACGGGTTGCCCCATCAAGTTCGCAGGAGTAGGGGAGAAGATCGAGGATTTCGAGATCTTCTATCCCGAACGGATGGCATCTCGGATTCTGGGCATGGGCGACGTGTTGACCTTGATCGAAAAAGCGGAGACAACCTGGGACACAGAAGATGCCGAACGCATGGCGGACAAACTCCGATCCGCCTCATTCACCCTTGATGACTTCCTCGATCAGTTCCAACAACTCAAGAAGATGGGGCCACTTGACCAATTGGTTGCTATGCTGCCCGGCGCCGGTTCGATGCTAAAGAATGTTCAGGTGTCGGACCGAGATATGGGACGGGTCGAGGCCATCATCAGATCGATGACCCCCACCGAACGGCGAAACCCCAAGATCATCGACGGGAGCCGCAAACGTCGCATAGCGAAGGGTTCGGGTACCAGTCCCCAAGAGGTAAATGGCTTGCTCAAGCAGTTCGCCGAAACGCAGAAGATGATGAAAATGGTGGCGCAGGGGCGAGGTCTCCCCGGGCTCCCCATGCCACGAAGGAAGAGGTGAGGAGATGGCGGTAAAGATCCGCCTGATGCGGATGGGCAAGAAGAAGCAACCGACCTACCGGGTCGTGGTTGCCGACGGTCGGTCACCCCGTGACGGCCGGTTCATCGAAGTCATAGGGCGCTACGATCCGCGGCAGGAACCATCCATCGTCGAAATCGACAACGAGAGAGCACTCGGCTGGCTGCAGAAGGGCGCTCAACCAACCGATCCGGTCCGCAAGCTCTTGGAGATTTCCGGCGCCTGGTCGCAATTCAAGGTAGCCAAAGGCGATATCCACACGATTGCGGCCAAACCTGCGCCAAAAACAGCGAAACCCACCCCAGAGCTCACTGAGCCGGAGCCGGAACCCGCCATGGTCGAAGCAGCCGTTGAAACTGCAGAGGCCGTTGTCGATGAAGTCACCGAAGACGCTGCTGTCGAGACTGAGGAGCCATCCGCGTGAGCCAGGGAGAAATCGTTGAGCGTGTGGTGCGCTACGTCGTCACGGAGATCGTCGATCGGCCAGAAGAAGTCGAACTGACGATGGTGGAAGAGGGTCCGGAAGAGGTAGTTGCCGAAGTCCGCACCGCCAAATCCGACATGGGGCGGGTGATCGGCAGGCGGGGGCGAGTCGCTCGTGCCATTCGAACGGTGGCTCAGGCCGCGGCAGACGAAGAAGGTCTGCACTCCGGGGTCGAATTCATCGACTAGGAGCCTGTCAATTGAGACCGTTGCGCGAATCGCCGGCCGGGCGTGCCGAACGGCGGTAGAGAGAGGCTTCTCGAGACATGGATGACCGGGTGATCGTCGGTCGAATCGGCCGGGCCCACGGCTTGGCCGGTGAGCTATACGTCCTCTCTGAGAGCGACGCATCCGATCGGTTTCGATCGGGTGCGGTCTTCCTGACGGATGAGGAGTCTCCCCGGCAGCTGGAGATCCGCTCGAGCCGGCAACACCAGGCAAGACTCCTGGTGACCTTCACCGATGTCTCCAACCGCACGGATGCCGAGTCTCTGCGTGGGGTTGGCCTGACCATTGCGGCCGATGAGCGCAGGCAGCTCGGCGATGAGGAGTATTGGCCGGATGAGCTGGTCGGACTGACCGTGCGCGATCTGGCCGGCGAGTCGGTGGGAACTATCACCGGTGTTGAGGTGGGCGGGCCTCAGGACCGGCTCACGGTGCTTTCGGCCGATGGGCGGCAGGCTCTCGTGCCGTTCGTCCGGGCGCTGGTGCCTGAAGTGAATGTTGCCGGTGGATGGGTCGTCGTCGATCTCATCGAGGGCTTGCTCAACCCACCACCAGAGTGAAATGTGCGCCCCGCTCGGTTCCGTCCTCGGGGGAATCCTCACCAACGAACACGTCGACCTTCCCGTTCGGACCACCCGATACCTCGAATCGATACTCTCCCCAGGTGATGAGATAGTTGGCGGAAGACGTCACTTCCTCGGCCTCCACTCGATTCCCTTGTCGGATGCGCAGCAGAACCGTGGCCTCAAAGGTGCGGGCATAGCCCTCAATCAGCAAGGGGTACTCGGCACTTCGTCCGGTTGGCGTGACAACAACCGCAGCATCGCTCACCGCGGGTCGGGCCTCCAATTCCGGTCCGCCTGCCTGCAGGTCAACGATCACCGCAGCCGGCGACCGGCTTATCGACGCTCGGGCGAGAACCGCCGAACCGAGGTGGATGTCGACGTAGAGATCGTCGTCGAGTGACCGTACGACATAAACCCGATCAACCAATTCGCGTTCCACCACCCGGTCGGCGATGGCTGTTGACGTCACGAGGTCATTGAGTCTGAGTCTGATGATCCCCTGGTCTCGTATCAGCTCAGCGCGAACCCCGCCTGGTTCGATCGCCGGGGCTCCGCCTGCCGTGGCCAATTCGACAACCAGGCGCTCGCACCCTTCGAACGCAGTCCAGCTCAACCCGGCTACCTGCTCGGCATCGCCCTGCCGGCCGTTGAGCAAACCACTGGCGAGGGCACCGTCGGTCGCGAACGGTTGATCGCCTGCCAGACAGGGAGCAAGGTCGGGCGCCGCCGACGTGGTTGACGATGAGGTGCTGCTGCTGGTGGTGGGAACCGACGTGGACGTGGTGGTCGCGGCTGATTCGGTGCACGATGCAACCAGGAACGAAAGCGCAACAGGCACAACGACGTGGCGGAGCCTCATCCGCAGAAGCGTAGCGGCGCACGCTGCTGCGGTCGTTCACCGTCCTTCCGGTTGAAGATGTTGTCGCTCGCTATCAGACCTGGTCGGCCATCGCCTTGAGAAGGTCAACCACCCGGTTGGAGTAACCCCACTCGTTGTCATACCAGGAGACGACCTTCACCATCGTGCCATTGAGGACTTTGGTGAGACCGGAGTCGAAGATGCTCGAAGCCGGGTTACCGATTATGTCCGATGACACGATCGGATCCTCGGTGTATTCCAGGATGCCTTTCATGGCGCCTTCCGAAGCGGCCTTCATGGCTGCGTTGACTTCGGCGACGGTGACGTCCCGCGATACCTCTACGACGAGGTCCACGATCGATCCGTCCGGCACCGGGACCCGCATTGCCATGCCGTCGAGCTTCCCGTCCAGCGCAGGCAACACCTGACCTATGGCCTTGGCCGCCCCGGTGCTCGTCGGGATGATGTTTTCGGCCGCATGGCGAGCCCGCCGCAGGTCGCTATGAGGCGTGTCTGCGACCCGCTGATCGTTGGTGTAGGCGTGAACCGTGGTCATGATTCCGCTCTTGATGCCAAATGCATCGTCCAGGACTTTGGCAATCGGGGCCAGACAGTTGGTGGTGCAGGATGCATTGGAAACCAGCTTCGCTTCGGGAGTCAAGTCGGCATCGTTGACGCCGATCACTACGGTGGCATCGACCGGATCCTTGGATGGCACCGTCAGAATGACCCGTTTTGCTCCGGCTTCCAGGTGCTTGTTGAGCGCCTCTCGAGTGCGGAAGACACCGGTTGATTCAACCACGACCTCGACGCCCAGTTCCGCCCAGGGCAAATTGGCCGGGTCCCGCTCCTCGAGCATCTTCACCGTGTGGCCGCCTGCGCTCATCACGCCGTCACTCACAACGATTTCGCCGGGGAACCTGCCGAAGACGGTGTCGTACTTCAGCAGGTGGGCGAGGGTGTCATCATCGGTGAGGTCGTTGACGGCGACGATTTCGATACCTGAGTCCGGTTGCTCGGCAATGATCCGGTAGACGGCTCGGCCTATGCGGCCAAAGCCGTTGATAGCCACTTTCACGGTGAAACCTCCTCAGGTGTTCTTGGGAAACTGGTTGGCGGGGTCACAAATGCCCCCAAGCCGCCATGGTACTCGCGCATTGGCAAGCACCGGTCAACCCATGCTCAGCGGTCCGGCCCGGTCGCTGCTGCTTGTTCAGCCTGAGCGTCCGCCTGAGGCGATCATCTCAAGGTCGGGTCGTCCGATGCCGATGCGTCGAATATGACCCCAGGCAAGATCCTCCTGATCGAAGACGAACCGTCCAATTCGCGCCTCATGGAGGTAACCCTGCGTCCTCTTGGATATGAGACCCTGGTTCGTGTCGACGGCTTCGCCGGGCTCGAAGCGGCTCACGATGAACCCATCGAATTGATCGTTCTCGACCTGGCTTTGCCGAAGCTGGATGGATGGCAGGTCCTCGAACGGATTCGCTCCGATCCGCACACGATGGGGATTCCGGTGTTGGTGCTGACTGCCCACGCCGGCGACGAGAACCTGATGAAGGCAGCTGATGCGGGAGCAGACGTCTTCATGACGAAGCCGTTCCAGCCTGACGATCTTCGCCAAGTCGCCCGGGCGTTGATCCAGCAGCGGCGCGAGTCGCTTGCCGCGCGAAACGGCAACCCGAAAGCCTGACTGATCCCGTCCTGGGTCGCCGGGTCCGTCCCCTTGCGATCACCCGGGCACGCAACCGCGCGACGGGTAACCTTCGGCATGACGGCCTTAAGGAGGCAACCGTGCCAGAGGCAGTGATAGTCGCGACCGGTCGCACGCCGATCGGGAGAGCATTCAAGGGCTCCTTGATCGATGTGCGCCCAGACGACATGGCCGGGTGGGTCATCAAGGCGGTGCTGGACAAAGTCCCCGAGTTGGATCGAAGCACCATTGACGACGTGATGCTCGGGTGCGGTCTCACGCACCACGAGCAGGGGCAGAATATCGGGCGGACCGCGACGCTTCTGGCCGGACTCCCCGATACGGTTCCCGGCACCACGGTGAATCGTTTCTGTGCCTCGTCGCTGCAGACCATTCGCATGGCCTTTCATGCAATCAAGGCGGGAGAAGGAACTACATTCGTAGCGGCCGGGGTAGAGAGCGTATCCCGGACGATGAACAAGGGTTTCGAGCCTGAAGAC
>JAHEDM010000024.1:0-3499 GCA_024641205.1 Actinomycetes bacterium | reverse complement strand
CTGTCGCAGGATCGGGCGGTAGGTGCACGGGCCGATGGTTTCTTCGATCGGGAGATCATCCCGTTTCTGCTCGAAGATGGGACGATCGTTACCCAGGATGACGGCCCGCGGCCGGGAACAACCCTGGAAAAGCTGGCCAGCCTCCCGGCGGCGTTCAAACCAGATGGGGTCGTCACAGCCGGGAATGCCTGTCCCCTCAACGACGGCGCCGCGGCGGTGATCATCATGTCAGACGAACGGGCCGGAGCTCTCGGGATCACACCGCTGGCGAGGATCGTGGCTTCCTCGGTTTCGGGGCTCGCTCCCGAGATCATGGGAGTTGGTCCCATTGAGGCGGTCGGCAGAGTTCTCGCCCGGGCCGGCATGAAGATCGGAGACGTTGACATCGTTGAGCTCAACGAAGCTTTCGCCGCCCAGGTTTTGCCGGTGGTCGACGAATTGGGCATCGACGTTGACGGCCAACTCAATCCGCACGGGGGAGCGATTGCCCTCGGCCACCCGTTTGGGATGACCGGGGCTCGCATCATGACGACCCTGCTGAATGGTTTACAGACCGCAGACCGGACGATCGGTCTGGAGACGATGTGCGTCGGCGGTGGTCAGGGAATGGCCATGATCGTTGAAAGGCTCAACTGATTCTGTCGCAGCCGGTGGACGATCGCACAACAGACGTCGAAAGGACTCTCCGCCGGGTCGTGGTCGGCTACCGGGCGGTCTCCTCCGTCTGGTTGGTTTTGCTCGGAGTGATTTCCGTCGCCGGAGCGGAAGGTCCGGATCGGCCCGGGGTGGTCATCGCAACCATGGTTCTGGCAGTCGGATGGTCTCTCGTGACGATCGCTCTTCATGTGCGGTTCCCGGACCTGTTGCGGTCCTGGTGGTTCTTGGCGTTCGACATCGGCGTCGCGGCCTGGACTCTGCTGGCCCCAGATGTGGCCGGGAGCGAGAACTTCTACGGGGGTTACCCGATGTCTCCCGTGTTTCTGGCCGCGTACAGCCGCGGGATGGTAGGGGGGTTGGCCGCCGCCGTCGCTATGGCAGCCGTCCAGCTATCGAGGATCGTCGGCCCGGCCGATCCAACGACGTCCTCGGCCGCCGTTCTCATCTATGTTTTTGCCGGCGCCGTAGCTGGATGGGCCATAGGAGTGCTGAGGGAGGCGGACCGGACACGAAGAGAGGCCGAAGCGGCCCTTGCCCGGGAGCAGCTTGTGCGGGCCCGAGCTGAGGAGCGAGCTGAGATGGCGGCTCACCTGCACGATTCGGTTCTGCAAACCCTGGCCTTGATTCAGAGAGACAGTGCAAACGAGTCGCAAGTTTCGTCGCTGGCCCGTCGCCAGGAGCGGGAGCTCCGAGCCTGGCTCTACGGTCAAGGCGATGGAAGCAACCGGGGTGCGTTTGGGGAGCAGATGCGCAGCATGTGCTCCGGAGTCGAGGACACTCACCACGTGCCCATCGATCTGGTCACCGTTGGAGATGTTGCCGGAAGCGCAACAACGGAGTCGCTGGTGCAAGCTGCCCGGGAGGCCATCGTCAATGCAGCAAGACACTCGGGAGCGGACCACATTGCCGTCTACGCGGAAGCACTGCCCGATCGGGTCACGGTGTTTGTGCGGGATCGGGGGCGGGGCTTCGATTACGAAGGCGTTCCCGCAGATCGCAAGGGGATCAGGGAGTCGATCATGAAGAGACTCGAACGGAGCGGAGGTCGGGCGTCGGTCCGCACGAAGATCGGCGAAGGTACCGAGATCGAGATGGTGATCGAACGATGACCGTGAGAGTATTCATTGTCGACGATCACGATCTCTTTCGGTCGGGTGTGCGGGCCGGGTTGGGCGAAAGTGTCGACATTGTTGGCGAAGCCTCAGACGTCGAGGCTGCCGTCGAGTTGATCAACGAGCGCACCCCCGACGTGGTGCTGCTCGACGTGCACATGCCGGCCGGGGGAGGAAAGGCTGTGATCGAAGGGGTCAAGCATGTGAACCCCTCGGTTGAGTTTCTGGCGTTGTCTGCATCGGATGCCGCGGAAGACGTCGTGGCTATTGTGAGAGCGGGAGCGCGCGGCTACGTTACCAAGACCATCTCAGCCGAGGATCTCACGGCGGCAATCGGTAGAGTGGCGCAGCGCCATGCTGTGTTCTCGCCGCAACTGGCCGGGTTCGTGCTGGAAGCCTTCTCTTCGATTCCCCTCTCCGAAGTCGATCCGGAACTCGACCAGTTGACGAAACGCGAACGGGAGGTTCTCCAGCATCTGGCGCGCGCCTACAGCTATCGAGAGATCGCCGAGCGGCTCTATATTTCCGTGAAGACCGTTGAGACCCACGTTTCGAATGTGTTGCGCAAGCTTCAATTATCCAACCGGTACGAACTCACAATCTGGGCGCATCACCGAAAGTTGATATGAGTCGCCGGCTCGACGCCGATGGTCGCCGAATCCTGCTTGTCTTTCTGACATCAATGTGACATCATGGTGATGTCAGGCTCAGGAGGCACGATGAACACGACAGGTCTCTTTACCCATCTCGAATCGGCCGTCACCAACCAGGTCATGCTGGCAGGCAACGATCCAACGGTAGAGAGCGCCGCGCGAGCGATTCTCAGCGTCCTCGAGCCGGCACTGAAGAATGCCGCGCTCGATCTCGCTCAACAGGCGGCAGAAGAGGTGGAGGCGCAACTTGGAGACCAGCGGGTCGAAGTGGTCGTATCCGATGGGGAGCCATCGTTGCGGGTCGGTACTCCCGACCAGGAGCCGGCCGTGGCCAGCGAGGGGTATGAGGCCCGACTGACGCTCCGTCTTCCGGCTCGCGTCAAAGAGCTGGTCGAAGACGCGGCCGGATCAACGGGTGATTCGGTCAACGCTTGGGTCGTGAAAGCTCTGTCTTCGAAGGCGAGAACGTCTTCTCGGATCCAGGGCCGGCGCGTTACGGGGACGGTGGAGCTGTGACGGAACGCAAGGAAACGTTTTCTGTTGGTCTACGTCCGCGTCTGGAACTGCGACTAGCTACGGGAGATGTGCGACTGGTCTCGGGGCTACCAGGGTCCGTGGACGTGAATATTCGCAGCACGAAACCCGAGACGGTGATTATCGAACAGATCGGCGATACGGTCGTGATTCGTCAAGATTCCGGGCTCTGGTCGGCGGGAGCCTTCGACATGACCGTTCACGCCCCACCGGGAATCGACGTGGAAGCCGCCTTGGCTGCAACAGATCTCATGGTAGAAGTCGATGTCACCGACCTTCAGGTCAGTGTTGCCTCAGGGGATATCCGCGCTCGCCGGGTCGAACGTGATGCGACGATAAAGAGCGCGTCGGGTGATGTGGAGATTGATGAAGTTGGTGGGAAACTCAGGGCGACGGCCGCGTCCGGAGACATGACCATTGGTGTGATCGCTGGTGAGGCGACCTGCTCGACGGCATCGGGGGATATTTCCATAGGTCTCGCCAAGGGCGAAACGGCCGCCAAATCGGCATCGGGCAACGTAAGCATCGACGAGTACCGGGGCC